>CAJMSG010000001.1:0-44362 GCA_905216105.1 uncultured bacterium
TCCATAAAGCCCTCGAATGAAGCTCACGGTTTGTCGAATATCACCACGTAATACTATCGCATCCCCCATCCCCTCAGCTGCGGTGAAATAAGGGCCGCTGGCACCCATGCACAACTTAGGCGGCTTTGACGTGACCAGACGTGACCACCGCTATCTCGGCGCTGATCTTAGGCAACGTCGCCGGCATCGCCAGTAAGTTGTTCACCCGGCACTTTGCGCGCGCCGCGTTTGAAAAGTAGCACTACGCGCGGGGCCAACGGGCAGCCCGTGCCCACTTGTCTCTCGAGCTTGCCCTCCTCGATCAGGACAATCGAGCCGCCCGCGCAGCAGTGCGAGTTCATCGTTTACCTTTTAAAAGTGAACGTTCACCTTTTTTTCGGAGAATGGGAGGGTTTATTACCATACTTCACATATACTGAGCTTGTACGAAAAGCAAGACTTATATAGATGAACGTTTCTTTTGGAAGGATTGCTATGTCTGATCTTATGGACAGCTTCCGCCTGGACGGCAAGGTCGCGCTCGTGACCGGCGCCACCTATGGCATCGGCATGGCCATTGCCGAGGCGCTCGGAGAGGCAGGCGCCAAGATTGCCTTTAACGCCCGTCACGCCGACAAAGTTGCCGAAGCCGAGAAGCACTACCGCGAGCTGGGCTTTGATGCTCACGGCTATGTTGCCGACGTCACCGACGAGGCTGTCGTCGCCGAGCTCGTTGCCAAGATCGAAGCCGATTTTGGCACCACGCCCGACATCCTGGTCAACAACGCCGGCGTCATCCAGCGCACCCCGATGCTCGACATGAGCGCCGAGGACTTCCGTCGCGTCGTCGACATCGACCTCAATGCCCCGTTTATCGTGTCCAAGGCCTGCCTGCCGGGCATGATCGCCAAGGGTCACGGCAAGATCATCAACATCTGCTCCATGATGAGCGAGCTCGGCCGCGAGACCATCGCCGGCTATGCCGCCGCCAAGGGCGGACTCAAGATGCTCACCAAGAACATCTGCTCCGAGTTTGGCGAGGCCAATATCCAGTGCAATGGCATTGGGCCCGGCTACATCGCCACGCCGCAAACCGCGCCGCTGCGCGAGACGCAGCCTGACGGCAGCCGCCATCCGTTTGACCAGTTCATCATCGCCAAGACGCCGGCAGCCCGTTGGGGCACGCCCGAGGACCTGAAGGGCCCCGCCGTGTTCCTGGCTTCCGACGCATCGAACTTCGTCAACGGGCACATCCTGTACGTGGACGGCGGCATCCTCGCATACATCGGCAAACAGCCGCAATAAGGAAACTGGGCGAGGCGGTCGGCAGTTAAGTCTGCTGCTCGGACAGTCCTGCGCAAGACGGAAAGCACATTAAGCGCTTTCCTTTGCGTGCGGAACTCGCGACAGACTTAACTGCCGACTGCCCGCATAGCTCATCGCGGGTTGGCTTTGCCGCCGCCCGCGCACAGAAACAAATAACTGAAAAAATAAGCTGAAAGGTTAACTCAAATGAAGATTGCTCTGATCAACGAGAACTCTCAGAACTCCAAAAACCCTATGATCGAGGCTGCCCTTAAGAAGGTTGTCGAGCCCATGGGCCACACTGTCTTTAACTATGGCATGTATGCCGACGCCGGCTCCAAGCCCCTCACTTACGTGCAGAACGGCATTCTTGCCGCCGTGCTGCTCAACTCCGGCGCTGCCGACTACGTCGTGACCGGTTGCGGCACCGGCGAGGGCGCCATGCTCGCCTGCAACTCCTTCCCCGGCGTGCTGTGCGGCCACGTTGCCGACCCGCTGGATGCCTACACCTTTGCCCAGGTCAACGATGGCAATGCCGTCGCCATGCCCTTCGCGCTCAAGAACGGCTGGGGCCAGGAGCTCAACCTCGAGTACACCTTCGAGAAGCTCTTTGGCTTTGGTTCGGGTAACGGCTACCCCGCCGAGCGCGTTGAGCCCGAGCAGCGCAACAAGAAGATCCTCGACGGCGTGCGCGCTGTGACCATGCGCCCGCTCGTCGACGTCCTGGGCGAGATCGATCAGGACCTGGTGAAGGGCGCCCTCGCTGGCGAGCATTTCCAGGAGTACTTCTTTGCCAACGCCACCGACGAGGCCATCATCGCCAAGGTCAAGGAGCTCTTGGGCCTGTAATAAGGCCCACGGGGCGCACCGACCCCCAACAAACCGCCAGACAAAAGGCGCCGCGACGATCCATGTGTCGCGGCGCCTTTTTAGATTGCTATCGCTTGAGTCACCGCAAGGCGGCCGCTCCCCTATTTGTCAAGAGCCTACAGCTCGCAGGCGACCTTGTAGCCGTCGCCGATGGCATCACGGATGTTGCCGCACTTCTGGGCATCGCCCAGCACGTGGGTGGCAACGCCGGCAGCGGCAAGGTCATCGGCCAACTTGGTGTTGGGACGATAGCCCATGGCAAGCACCAGCGTATCGGCATCGGCGATGGTGTGGACCTCGCCGTCCTTCTCGTAGCTGATAGCGTCCTCGGTAATCTCGGTCACCTTGGCCTCGGTCAGCACGTGAACACCCTTGGAGAGCATGCGCGTGATGAGCACCGCGCGGCCGGCGCCGCCCTCGTTGGCGGCGAGCGTCTTGGTCATCTCGATGACGGTGACATCGCGGTTGGCCGGCGACAGGTCGTTGACCAACGGGGCCAGGTAATCGGCCGTCTCGCAGCCAACGGTGCCGCCGCCCACAATGACAATCTTCTTGCCCGGGAAAGCCTTGCCGCCCAGCAGGTCATCAGCCGTCATGACCTGCTTAAAGCCCTGCATGAAGGCCGGAGCGATGGGCTCGGCGCCATAAGCCAGGACAACCTCGTAACCTGCGTAGTCGCGCTGAATGTCCTCGGCCGAAAGCTCGGTGCCAAAGACGCACGTGACGCCGGCCTCGGCCAAGCGACGGTACTGATACTTGATCACGCGGGTGAGCTCCTGCTTTGCCGGCGGAACGGCTGCGATGCGCATCTCGCCGCCCGGCTCGTCCTGTTTATCCACGAGCACTACGTTATGGCCACGCTTGGCGGCAATGTAGGCTGCCTCCATGCCCGCAGGACCGGCACCCACAACCAGCACGTTCTTAGCCTCGGCGGCAGGCTCGTAGCCAGCCTCGTCACGCTCCACGTCCGGGTTGACGGTGCAGGAGATGCGCTTGCCGAACATGATGCCGTTCAGGCAGCGCAGGCAACCGATGCAGGGGCGGATGTCGTCGGCGTTGCCGGCAGCAGCCTTGTTGCAGAATTCGGCATCGCACAGATTGGCGCGGCCCATCATGCAAATGTCGGCAGCGCCGTCCTCGATCAGCTCCTCGGCGATCCATGCCTCGTTAATGCGGCCGACCGTGGCAACGGGAATGTTGACGTGCTTTTTGATCTCGCGCGAGCAGGCGGCATGCGAGGCCTGCTGCGTGCCGGCGGCGGGAATGGCGGAACCGCGCTTGATGGTGGTGCCGCCCGACACGTGGATCATGTCGACGCCGGCCTTCTCCAGGCGACGCGAGACGTAGATCATGTCGTTGAGGGTCAGACCGCCATCGGTGTACTCGTCGCCCGAGATACGGACGTCGATGATGAAGTCCTTGCCGCAGCGCTCGCGAATCTCGGCGATGACCTCGAGCAGGAAGCGCATGCGGGCGTCGAGCGAGCCGCCGTACTCGTCGGTGCGCTTGTTGTAGAGCGGAGTCAAAAAGCCGCCGAGCATACCGTGGGCATGCGCCGCATGGACCTCGACGCCATCGACACCGGCCTTCTGCATACGCACGGCAGCGTCGCCAAACTGATGCGTGAGCTCGTGGATCTCGTCGATGGTGATGGGGCGCGGCGCCTCGCGGGCATAGGACGGGCCTACAAAGGACGGAGCGATCAGGCGCGGCGTGCCCGGAATGTTAAAGGCCATGTAGGCGGGATGGAAGAGCTGCGGCATGATCTTGCAGCCATACTCGTGGACGGCTGCGGCGAGCTTTTCCCAGCCGGGGATAAACGTGTCGTCGTAGCAGCACATGTCACCCGGCAGATAGGTATAGGTGGGCTCGACCGTCACGACCTCGGTGATGATCAGGCCAACGCCGCCCTTGGCACGGGCACGGTAATGATCGACCAAGTCGTCGGTCACATAGCCATGATCGGCCAGGTTCGTGGACACCGGCGGCATAAAGACGCGGTTCTTGACCTCGGTCGTACCGACCTTGATCGGGCTAAAGAGCATCGGGTAGGCGGAAGACTCCATACAGGGTTCCTTTCGTTTGAGCCGCTCGGCGGCAGTTGCTAACGTACTTATCGTATCAGTAACCACCGTATCCGCACTCGCTCGCATTCCTCACCTTCAATCCCGACCCTCACAAAAAAGTTGTGGTGGAATACGGAGTAGATAAGGCCTTTGACAGCCAAAACAGTCCGTATTCCACCGCAACTGATGGGCGGGGTGGGTTAGAGGCCCAGATAGCTGGTCATGCCTTCGACGGCGAGCTTGGCGCCGGCTACGGCATGGACCACGGTGAGCGGGCCGTTGACCACGTCGCCGGCGGCAAAGACGCCAGGCACGGTGGTCATGCCGCACTCATCGACCGAAAGAAGACCGCGATGGTCGGTCTCCAGACCGCCCGTCGTAAGCACCAGTTTGTCCTTGGGCACCTGCGAGGCCGCAATCACAACCGTGTCGGCGGGCACATGGTCAAGTTCTTCCTCGTAGCCCACCACGTTGTCGCCCTCGTCAAAGATAGCCGTCTCGAAAACCGGACCGTTATCGTCGATGGCGCAAATCGCCTTGCCGCGCACGATCTCGGCACCGTCAAGCTCGGTCAGCTCCACCTCGTCATCGATGGCCGAGATATGGCGCGATCGGGCATACACGGTAACCTTGCGAGCGCCCGAGCGCAGAGCCGTGCGGGCAACATCCATGGCCACGTTGCCGGCGCCGATAACCGCCACGTTCTGACCGATCGCCACGCTCGTGGGATCGACCAGGTAATCGATACCAAACAGTACGTTACCACGCGACTCGCCGGGAATACCCAGCTTGCGGGCGCGCCAGGTACCGGTACCGACAAAGACCGCATCGTAGCCGTCGCGCAACAGGTCGTCGATATGCAGCGCGCCGCCAATGGTGGTCGAGGGACGGACGCGTACGCCAAGCGAGCACATCACGTGACGGTACTTTTGCACGAGAGCACGGGGCAGGCGAAACTCGGGGATGCCGTACTCCAGCACGCCGCCGATCTCGGGGCGTTGCTCAAACACCGTGACGGCACAGCCCAGCTGGGCCATCTTAATGGCCACGGTAATGCCGGCAGGACCGGAACCGACCACGGCAACCTGCTTGCCGCACGACGGCGCGGGCTTCCACTCCTTACGGTCCAAATATGCCGTCGAGATATAGTTCTCGATACTCGAAAAATGCACCGGTGCGCCCTTGCGGCCCTGAATGCACGCGCCCTCGCACTGGCCCGAATGGTTGCAGATCATGGAGCAGACCGCGCTCATGGGGTTGTTCTGGAACAGCAGCTCACCTGCCTCTTCCAGACGACGCCGCTTGAACAAGTCAATGACCTGCGGAATAGGCGTCTGCACCGGGCAGCCTTTAAGCTGGCAGAACGCCCTTTTGCAACCTAGGCAACGATTCGCCTCTTCGACAATGTGGATAGCCACGCAACTCCCCTTTTTGATGTAATCCAATGAGGCGACGATAAAAACCCTTCACCGCCGCCCCCAGTCAAGCAAACTCAATATGCCGCCACGGCAAAAGCCAATGCTATATCTCGCGATGCGGAGCCCCGCAGCGAGCGGACATGCGCTCGAGTGTCGCCAGGCAGCTAGCCGCCGTCGCCGGCACGCTGTTCTCGACCACACAAGGAATCCCCGAACAGGCGGCAGCCGCCCAGGCCACCACGGGCTCAAAGTCATAGCGGCCCGTCTCGCCCACGCCGTGGCACACCAGGCGAGAACCCGTACCATCGCACCAGCCGGCTTCGTCCTCGTTGTCGACGACCTCAAAATCCTTGGCGTGCAGCACGCGAATCTTACTGCCGCATAAGTAGAGCATACGCGCGGTGATTTCCTGCGCCTCGCCAACGACGCTGGGATGCAGCAGCGACACCGGGTCGTAGATCACGCCGAGCGCCGGGCTCGGGACGCGCTCCAGCACCTCACGGCAGCGATCTGGCGTGTTGACCGTCTCGTTCCAGCCGGGCTCGATCAGTATTTGCCCACCCACGGCCTCGGCGCACTCGCAGACGCGCGCGAGTCCATCCATAAACGCATCGAGTGCCTCGTCGGTCATACGGTCGTCAGCAACGCAGTTCTGCGCATTGGGACGACCGGTCTCGGTGCCAACCGGACAGCCGCCGAGCATCTGAGCAAAGTTCAAGCACGCCTCGTACTCGGCAAAGTTATCCGTGAGCTGTTGTCGATCGGGCGTCGCCAGATTCTTATAACAGCCGAGCACGGCGACCGAAACGCCCGCCTCATCGAGCACCGCACGCAAATGCTCGGCGAGCTCGCGGGTCAGACCGCATCGATCGATTCCCATTGATGCGTAGAGCACCTTGCTCGGCAGCTGAATGCACGAAAAGCCCAGCTCTCCTGCCATGCGAATGCGTTCCTCGACGGTCCCCTGCGGAAGGTCGTGTAAACGCACGCCCGGAGTAATGGCCCCCACGCTATTCACGCCCCTTATGAGCATTGATGCCCGGCGTGTAGCCGCCAAACGGGTCATCGATGGAGCACACGCCCGAAGGGGCGAGCGGATCGCGCTTACCGGCCAACTTGTCATGATGCATAGTCTCGATATAGGCGAGCACCAGCGGCGCCACGCCCTTCGCGTCGTTTTTGACGACGGGCTCGCTCATGTAGTAGCCAAACGTGCCCTCGCGGTGCGCGGTGTTGCCAAGACCCGCCACCAGGCAGATGTTGTCGAGCGCCAGCTGTCCGTCGCGCTCGGACAGGCACGTGTCGCAGATGCCGTCAAACGCACGGCGGCCGTACTGGTAGTAGCGCTCGCCCAGCACGCCCAGGCGCACGCCCTTCATGATGGCGTTGGCAAAGATGGCGCTGCCCGACTCCTCCAGATAGTTGGGGGCGATATTGGGCAGGTTGATGACCTGGTGCCACATACCGGTCTTCTCGTCCTGATACGGCAGCATGGCGTCGATCAGGTCGTGGAACATCTTGCGGATCTCGTCCTTCTCGGCCGACATCGAGGGCGGCATGAGCTCCCAGGTATCGATGAGCGCCATGGCGAACCAGCCCTCGGCGCGCAGCCAGAAGTTGGCCGAAAGGCCGGTGACGGGATCGCACCAGAACTGCTTGCGGCTCGCGTCGTAGGCGTGATAGTACAGGCCGTTGAGGGGGTTGCGCATCAGGTCGTGCACCACCTGGAACATATGGAAGCTATCCGAGCAGGCACGGCGGTTGTGGAAGCTCAGCTCGTACTGCATGTAGAACGGCTGCGCCATGTACATGCCGTCGAGCCAGATCTGGTTGGGGTAGACGGCCTTGTGCCAAAACACACCCTCTTTGGTACGCGGCTGGGTTTCGAGCTGACGATAGATGGTATCCATGGCGGCACGGTACTTGGGCTTGCCCACCAGGTCATAGAGTTTGTAGAGGGTTTTGCCCGCGTTGACGTTGTCGAGGTTGTACTCCTGGGGATCGTAATGCTTGATGGTGCCGTCATCCTGGACAAAGAAGTCGATATAGTCGTCGGCGAAGGTCAGGTAACGCTGCTCGCCGGTGATCTCGTACAGCTCGATGAGTGCCTTGATCATGCAGCCGTCAATGTAATTCCAGGTGTTCTCCTTGCCGGCGCGAAGCTTTTCGATATTCCAGGCCGGCGCCTGAGGCGTAGAGGTCTCGATCAACTGCTCGATATAACGGTCCAGAATCTGATTGCAACCCATTGCTGTCCCCTCTGACGTTATTGATGGGTGAACGTTTCCCCTAGTGTAACGCGAACGGGGATTATAGGGTGAACGTTAACCCTATAATCCCCGTGAACGGCAAACTTTTAACGGCAAACGGCGGTGAGGCCCGCAGCGATGCGATGCGCCAGGCGCTCATAGCCGGCAGGGCTGTAATGCAGACCGTCCGGCATGTAGAGCTCGCGGTGCTCCGGCAAAAACGGGCTGATGCCGCTTTGCGCATACAGGTCGATCACCGGCACCGAGTAGCGATCGCAGACCTCCAGCATCGCGCGCACATAGGCGTCTTGCGTCAGGCCCAGATGGTTGGCCTCGTTGCTTGCCGGAATATCCTTCTCGTGTTTGCCGCTCGTCTTGCACGGCGTCATAAACACCAGCTTTGCCTGAGGCGAGCGCGCCGTGATGGTGCGGATCAGGTAGTCGAGCGCACCGTAGAACTCGTGCACGACCGTGCTGCCCAGCTCTCCCAGCGGCACGTTACGGCTAAAGTCGTTAACGCCGCCAAAGACGATGCAGATATCTGCCGTGTGATCGATGCCGTCCAAGCGCTCGACAAACGAATCGCTACGGTCGGCCTTGACGGCAATACGCGAACCCTTAATACCAAAGTTCTCGATCGTAGCGCCGCCCAGCAGCGCACCCAGGTGCGAAGTCCAGGAGATATCGTTGCCTCCCCCGCCGCATCCGTTATCGCCCCAGGTGGTCGAATCGCCAAAGCAGCAGATGGTCGATTCGCTCAAGTTTTTCGTTTCCATATTCTTCTCCTCGCCCGCACATCGGCGGTCTTACAGGTACATACCGTTCATTCGCAACATCCGAGGGGCTATGCGTGGGCGCATTCCGCAACTTGCGAATCGAGCCATTCGATATCCTCGGCAAGATGCGCCACGCCCAGGTGGTGTCCACCCGGGCAGACCTCGTGCAGAAGGTTTTCGTCCTTGCCCAGCAGCGCGTAGGCGTCGCGAACGATATCGAGCTGCTCGTCTACGTTCGCAAGCCCGCGGGCGCCGTTGAGATGGTCTTTCTCGCAGCTCTGAACCAAGAGCGGCCGTGGCGCGACAAGCGATGCAATGTCGCCCATGTCGAGCAGACGCCAGAGTCCAGGCGTGTAATTGCAGCTGCAATTGCCGTTGAGGTGCAGTAGCGAATCATCAACGCCGTACAGATAGCCCGAGACAAACGCCTTGCGCACGCGCGGGTCGAGCGCGGACAGGTACAACGTCATGTAACCGCCGCCCGAAAAACCAAAGCAGCCCAGGTCGTCCATGGCAATGTCACCGCGTGTCTCCAAGTAATCAATCAAGCGCATGTTGTCCCAGGCGTTGAGACCCGCGACCGTAAGACCCAGCGGCTCGGCCATACGTGCTTGATTCAGACACGTACCGCGCAGGTAGCTGTTCTCGTCGTCGCCCTGACCCTTCCAGTCACGACGGTATCCCCAACCACGCGCATCGGGGCAGACGGTCACGTAACCCATGCGCGCCAAACGCAGACCGTAGTCGTAATTGAACTTACGCACGGCATCGTCGACCGCCGGCACGCCCGCAACGCCGGCTATGCTTGCAGCACCCGCCCCCTGGTGACCATGCGGGCAGATATAGCAGCGCTTGAGTCCCCGCTCGTCAAGCTTGGGGCGGGACGGCTCCAACAGGTAAAACGGCATCCACACATCGTGCTCAACCTGCAGCACCGCATGAGTACGCACGATGCTGCCGGCAACCCGCACGCGATTGAGCTCACGAATCTCAATCGGGGCGCGGTCCATAAGCGAAAGACCCAAAATATCGTACAGACGAGTCCTGGTCGCAGCCTGCCATGCCTCAAAGTCTGTGGGAGTCTTGCCCGTAAATGCGGCCGAGCGCCCCTCGCGCTTCAGTCGGGCGCGCAGCGCAGGTTCGTCCTCGTAGTACGTCTCGATGTGCACAGTGCGGCCATTGGCAGATAGCCCGGCCGTCTCTACCGCATCACCGTCGCCGCCCTCGGGATCCCAACCATCCGTGCCGGCAAGCACTCGGTCACGCGCATAGCGTTCGGAATCCTGACCGGTCAGGCAATGCGCCCACGGCACCCAAGCGGCAGTATCACCCGCCGGGCCAAACAGGGCACCGCCGGCATACAGGGTGCCGTCATGTGCCGCTGGCTTATTCCAATCCCACCAACCCTCGAGTGGAATATGGGGGCCCAGCCAGCATTCGAGCAAAACGGTCTGGGCCCACTCGCGCCATGGACGACCCAGATAGACCGATCCGGGGGCAATGCCCTCATCGGCTGTAAACGAACAGCCATGAAACACAAATCCGTACGGCTCGCCCTGAGGCGTGGAGGCTGCCGTTACATACCCGTTGACATCCATATCGCGGTTGAGCGAGCGAATCTCACACCCCTCAAAGTAAGCACGCGCGCCGCCAAAGATAAAGTCGACATCGCCCTCGATCCGGCAACGTCGAAAATACTGCCGCCCCACGCGGCGCGGGGCGAACTGCTTGGGGCCTATAAAGCCGCCCGGCTTGGCCTCGCGCGGCGGCAGCGGCCCCAAAAAGAGCGTGTCCTGGTGTCCCTTAATGCAGCAGGCATCGACAACCAGGCGGTCACCATCGGCATACAGGGCAATCGCCTGGCCGACCTCGCGCCCATCACCGGCGTTGTTTTCGATTGTTAGACCCGCAAGCGTCACGTCGTCGGCATCGACCAGCACCGTGTACGTACGGAAGGTGCCGAGTCTTCCATCCTGGCCGCTACCATCTTCCGAAGGCATCTTGGCACCCAGGCCTCCCACGATACGCACGCTGTCGGCCGTCTCGCCCTCGAGCGTCACATGCGGACGACGAATTTCGACCCGTTCGCGGTACTCACCCGGCGCCACCAGCACGCGCACCGGCACGGTCGCATCGGGCACACACCGCTCCGCCGCCTCGAGCGCCGCCGAAATGCTGCGATACGCGCCTTCGCGTTCGAGCGATACCTCAAAGAGCTGTTCTTTACCACTCATCTGTCATTACGCTTTCTGTCACAGAACACCCACCGTGCAATACCGGCACCTATAGATTGCGTGCGACAGCCGGGCAGACCCGACCGTCGCACGCCTCAACATGCCGTATTCACTTGTGCAGGAGCACTACCCTACGCGCGGATAACCTTGTCGACGTTTTGCAGCTGCAGCTCGTCGCCATCCTGACCCTCGATGCGCACGTTCTGCAGGTCGAGGACTTTCACGTTCTGCGCGATGATGCCCTGGCGCACCATGGGCTCCACGCCGCAGGCCATGGCCGGCACAAAGGGCTCGGCATCGGCGGCAAAGGTCACATGGACATCCTGGAACGTCAGGCGCGTCACCTTGCTCTCGGGAAGGCCCGTGATATAGGCCGCGGCCGCATGGCAGTTGGTGGCCTCGATATCGCAAAACGTCGTGGCGCCAAAGCCGGGCGTACGGTCGTCGACGGGCAGCGCCTCGCGAGACTGCACGTAGTCGGTCTTGCCGTCCTTGTCGCAGAAGTAGAACGAGTTGACCACGAAGGGCGTGAGCACCTTATCCATGCGAATGTGCTCGAAGGTGATGCCCTCGTTGACGGCGTCCTTGCCGCGTCCGCGGCGTGTCTTGACGCGCAGGCCGCGGTCGGTGCGCTCAAAGAGGCACTTGCTCACGGTGAGGTCCTTGATGCCGCCGGCGGCCTCGGATCCCAGCACCACGGCGCCGTGGCCGTCGTGCATGTAGCAGTGCGAGATCAGCACGTCGTGCGTGGCGGGACGGAGCTCGGGTTCAATGCCCAGTTTGCCGCTCTTGATGGCGATGCAGTCGTCCCCCACCGAGAACTGACAGCCAAGGATGCGGACAAAACCGCAGCTCTCGGGATCGAAACCGTCGGTGTTGTGGGAGTTCTTGGGACCCTCGATGGACAGGCACAGGGCATCGACGTGCTCGCACAGAATGGGATGGATATTCCACGCCGGGCTGTTGCGCACGGTAAAGCCGGCAAGACTCACGTTTTCGCACTCGGACAGGAAGATCATGCGCGGGCGGGCGACCTCGCGGCCCTCCTCGGGACGGAAGATGTTCTTAAAGTCCTTGTTCCACCAGTTGTCCTCGGCAAAATCGGTCTGGCCGTCGATGGCGCCGCGGCCATAGATGCACACGTCGTGCACGCTCAGGCCCGTAAAGGTCGAACAGTAGGTCGAAAAGCTCTCGCCTTCCCAGCGGCCCAGGGGCAGCATGTCGGTGCCGGCATACCCGGCGCCCTCGTCGCCCGTGACCGTGCCCGGAATGTAGGCAAGCGCCGCGCGGTCGTGACGGGCCAGCAGCACCGCGCCCTCGGCAAGCTCGATGTTGATATTGCTCTTAAGGAAGAGGGACTTGATGCGGTAGTTGCCGGCGGGGATCAGCACGCGCCCGCCCTTGGGGCAGGCCATGATGGCAGCCTGAATGTTGGTGGTGTCATCGTGCTCGGCATCGCCCTTGGCTCCGCAGTCGCGAACGTTGATGGTAAAGGGCTCCGCCGGCGTGGTGACGCCTACGCTCAACTCGCGCTCGCCGCAGACAAAGCGGATCAGGTTGCGCTTGCCGGGGGTCAGGCCATCGACATAGGTCTCGACCGTATTCGTGGTACCGGCGGGCTCATCGTTGACAAAGATCTCCCACGTATCGGCACAGGTAAAGTAGCCGCCATCGTCGAGCTCGATAACGGCCGCGCGGGCATTGCGCCAGATAACGTTCGTCTCCATGGGTCTCTCCCTCAAATGTAATCAGAAGTTCATACTACTCGTTTTTAAAAAAGGGCCGTACCCGCCGGTGGATCTCCGGTGGCACGGCCCTGTGGTTTGGACGATGCGCCTGCCCTACTCGGCGGGAATTACGCTGCCGTCCTGGAAGCCAACATTGTTGTGGGCGAAGCAGTCCTCGTACTTAAAGCCGGAGAGCTCCTCGCAAAGCGCCTTGACCTCGGGCTTGACGTCGGCCATCTTGCCACCCTCCTTGACACGGTGGATCTCGTCGCAAAGGATGTCGCACTGCTCCTTGTCAATCTTGATGCCGCGGGCAAGGACGGCCGCGAGCAGGAAGAAGCCGGCGCAGCCGATGAGCATGTAGCCGCAGATGTACAGAGGCACGGTGGCGGGCTGGGTCACGGCGTCGCTGTTGCCGGCGGTCTGAATGAAGCCGGAGGCAGCAAGGACGATAGCCCATACGTTGACGGCAACAGCCTGGGCGATCTGCTGGCAGAGCTGCTGTGCGGAGCTGTAGATGCCCTCGCGACGACGCAGGGTGATGAGCTCATCGACATCGGGGATGTAGTTGAGCAGAACATCGGGCAGATACTGGAAGCCAACGTAGAAGAACTTCCAGATGGCGAAGATGATGGGGTAGGCGATCATGGCGATGGCGACCGTGGAGGTGCCGTTGATCTGACCAAAGGCGAAGTAGTTGTAGGCGATGATGCACGCGGCGCAACCGACGTTTGCCAGGTACCAAGACTTGTGGAAGCCCTTCTTGGCCATGAGGGCGACCCAGATGGCGGTGCAGACGATAGCGACGACCTTGCCGGGCATCTCCATCACGGACTCGTAGGACTTAGGAATCTGCAGACAGTAGACGATGAAGAAGGACAGGCACGCAGACCAGCAGGCAGCAGCGAGCTTCGTGGAGACCTGTGCATACAGGACCTTGCGGAAGGACTTGTTGCGGAAGGTAGAGATAACGTCGATGAAAAACTTCTTGATACCCTCGCCGACGCTCTCGATCTTCTCCTGAGCGACCTCCTCGGGGGTGTGCTCCCACGTGGACAGGTACACGCACAGCAGCGAGATTGCCATGACCGAAGCGTTGATCGTAGCGATGATGAAGTAGCTGAACGGGTTGGTCTCACCGAAGGTGCCAAAGCCAAAGCCGACGAGTGCTGCCATCAGGAAGCCGGCGGCGTTACCAAAGAGGTGCTTGTAGCCGGTGAGGTACGTACGCTCCTTGAAGTCATCGGTCATCTCGATGGTAAGCGGCGACAGGTTGGCGGTGCAGAACGTATACGCGACGTTGTAGATCAGGTACAGCACAAAGTAGTACGGGAAACCGAACGGCGTAGCCACAAAGATGAGCGGCTCGGCGACCATCATCGGGATAGCCAGCAAAATCCAGAAACGGCGACGACCAAAGATGCGGCCAATCTTGGTGGCATAGAAGTTATCGGCCACAAAGCCCATGAGCGGGCACAGAATGGCGTTGAGATAGATGGCGAACGAGCTGATCAGCGCAGCCTCGCCTGCGGACAGGCCGCACTCCGTGGACAGGAACAGCACCATGTAGCTGTGCGTAAAGCTCAGGGCGCCGGAGTTGAGCATACCGCCCATACCAAAGCCCAAGCGCGTCCAGAATGTGATCTTGCGCTTTTTTCCGATCTTATTAGTCATCGAGCTCCCTCTCTTTTCTCGATTGTCTTGTAACAAGACATTGGAGTCCATACCGACGTCTGTCTGCATGTCGTCACTCGCAGGGTGAACGTTTAGCTTGATTATGCGCGATTGCTTATGATAGGTGAACGTTCACTTGTATATTATCCTTGAACGGTCGTTTTTTGCCGTTGAACGGACATCTGACTTGAAAAAAATCCCGATTACATGGGTATTGAGTGGGTTTAAATATGAGGTCGATTAGGTGAACGTTTATTGTTTTCGCCGCTCCCGTACCCTCAGGAAGACACGCCCGAACAGACAGAACAAACATGGCCCCGCCGGGAACACTCCCGACGCGGCCATGGTCAATAGCGCCCTATGCGAACCCATTTACCGCTACAGGCAGACGCCATCCTTCCAAATGCTGATCTCGTGGCAGCCGCGACGCTCGGCACTCGTAAGCTTGCCGCTCGCCGTGTCCAGCACCATCTGATACAGGTCGCCGGCAGCCTCATCGAGCGTGCGCTCGCCCGTAGCCACCACGCCGGCGTTAAAGTCCATCCAGTTGGCCTTGTGGTCGCACAGACGCTGGTTGGTGAACACCTTGAGCGTGGGCGCCGGTGCACCAAACGGCGTGCCGCGGCCGGTCGAGAACAGGATCACATGACAGCCGGCAGCCGTCAGGGCCGTGGTGGATACCATATCGTTGCCCGGACCGCACAGCATGTTCAGGCCATGCTTGGTAGCCTGACCGGCATACGGCAGCACGTCGACGATGGGGGCAGATCCGCCCTTTTGCACACAGCCGCAGCTCTTGTCCTCGAGCGTGGTGATGCCGCCATCCTTGTTGCCGGGGCTCGGGTTCTCATAGACGACCTCGCCGTGGCTGATAAAGTAGTCTTTAAAGCCGTTGAGCATGTCGGCCGCCGCGTTAAAGACGTCCTGGCTCTCGCAACGATCGAGCAGAATGCTCTCCGCGCCAAACATCTCGGGCACCTCGGTGAGCACCGACGTGCCGCCGCGGGCGACAACCATATCGCTCACGCGACCGATCGTGGGGTTGGCGGTAATGCCCGAAAGACCGTCAGAGCCACCGCACTTAAGGCCAATGACCAGCTCAGAGGCCGGAATGGGCTCACGCTTGGCCTGCTTGGCCAGGTCAGCCAACTCGGACAGAATCTTGTGGCCCTCGACCTGCTCGTCGGCAACATCCTGGCAGGTAAGGAAGCGGACGCGCTCGTGATCGAAGTCACCGAGCTCGTCGAGTACCTGCTGGTGCGTGCAGTTTTCGCAACCGAGGGACAGGAACAGCACACCCGCAGCGTTTGCGTGACGCGAGAGCGCCACCAGCAGACGACGCGTCTGGGCATGGTCGGCGCCGGTCTGCGAGCAGCCAAAGGGATGCGGGAAGTAGTAAACGCCCTCCAGCGAGCCCTCGACCAGATCCTGAGCCTGCTCGCACATGGCACGTGCGACCTCGTTGACGCAGCCGACCGTGGGGATGATCCACAGCTCGTTGCGCGTGGCGGCGCGGCCGTCGGCGCGACGGAAGCCCATAAAGGTCTCGGGCTCAACCGGCTCAACGACCGGATGCGTCGGGTTGTAAACGTAGTCGACCTCGCCCGAAAGGTTGGTCTTGACGTTATGCGTATGAAGCCACTGACCGGGCTGGATGTCGCCCGTCACGTGGCCGATAGGAAGACCGTACTTGACGACATCCTCCCCCGCCGCAATGGCACGCACGGCCATCTTGTGGCCCTGCGGAATATCCTCCGCGGCAACGACCTCGCCCACCCCGGGAACCGCGACGGCGGCGCCCTTGGCAAGCGGCGACAACGCAACGATGACGTTGTCGGCCGGATTGATCTGGATAGTATTCATTACAAAGAGTCCTAACCCTACAGGTTGAGCAGAAGTCAGCGGGCGCCCGCCAGTTGCCCGGCAGGCGCACAGAAGGATTTAGGCCTGGGCGTTGGCGAAGGCCTGCTTGGCGCCCTCGACGCGCACGACGGCAAGCGCGTTGACGACAAACTCCTCAAGGCCGGCGATCTGCGTAAGGTCCTCGCCCCACATTTGCTCATTGGTGAGCACGTCGTGCACCAGCTCAGCATCGTCTGCACCGGCGTGGGCGGCGTAGAAATCGAGCACGAAGGCATCGTCCTGAGCGGTGTACTCGGTGCCGTCGGCGCGTCGCAGGTGCAGGCCATCGCCCTCACGAGCAACGAGCTCCTGAGTATAGAAGGCAATGAGCGTAGCGAGGCTCGTCGCCAGGCACTTGGGCAGGTTGCCGGTCTCGGCAACATAGTCCTTGAGCGTAGGCAGGTCGCGGGCACGCCACTTGGCAGTAGAGTTGAGGCAAATGGAGAGCAGCGCGTGGTCGATAAACGGGTTGTCGAAGCGGTTCTCGACGGCGGCGGCAAAGGCCTTGCAGTCCTCGACGTCCAGGTCGGCGGCAAGCGTCGGGATGACCTCGTCGTAGAGCATGGTGTTCATGAAGCCGCGAACGGTCTCGTCATGCATGCAATCGCGCACGATGTCAAAGCCGGCAACCCAGGAGCCCGGAACAAAGGCAGTGTGGGCGCCGTTGAGGATGCGGACCTTGCGCTTCTTGTACGGGGTGACATCGGGGGTCACAAAGACACCCGGCAGGCCGGCCTTCACGAAGGGCAGACGCTCCTTGAGCGACTCATCGCCCTGGATACCCCACATCTGGAAGGGCTCGCGCACGGCCAGGAAGGGATCCTCGTAGCCCAGGCGCTCGGCCACGGCAGCGGCCTCCTTGGGGTCGCGGATGCGGCCGGGGACGATAGTGTCGACGAGCGTGGTGCAGACGGTGCAGTCGTTGGCCATCCACTGCGCAAACTCGTCCTCCCAGCCCCAGTCGCTCACGTACTGGTTCATGATGCGCAGCAGCTCCTCGCCGTTGTGATCGATGAGTTCGCAGGCGAGCACGATGACGCCCGGCTTGCCGGCGGCCCAGCGGGTGTGGAGCACCTGGGCAAGCTTAGCGGGGAAGCTCGCGGGCGGCATGTCGTCGGCCTTGCAGGACGGATCGTAGGCAATGCCAGCCTCGGTGGTGTTGGAGACGATAATCTCCAAATCGTCGGAGACTGCGACCTCCATCATGGCGCGGTAGTCGTCCTCACGATACGGATTGAGGCAGCGGCTGCAGGCGCTGATCACGCGGGACTCGTCGACCGTGTTGCCGTTCTCCTTGCCGCGCACCAGCACGGTGTACAGGTCATCCTGGGCATTGATGCCATCGGCAAAGCCAAAGGCGCCACTGATGGGCTGTACCATGACAACCTTGCCGTTCCAGCCGGTTGCCTCGTTGCCCATGTCAAAGAAGCGGTCGACGAAGGCGCGCAGGAAATTGCCCTCGCCAAACTGCAGAACCTTCTCGGGCGCGTCCTTGGGCAGCAGGTAGCCCTTGTAGCCAATCTTCTCGAGCGTCTCGTAGCTGATGTTCTCCATCGATGTCTCTCCTTAGATTGCTGTTAGCGTGCAGGCAAAACGGGGGCGCCGCGTGTGGCAACGGCGCTCCCGAGTTCGGTGTGGTTCGATGCGGGTTTAGGCCTCGACGGTATCCAGGTCAAAGCCAAAGTAGCGGACCGCGTTGTTGTAGCTAATGTCGCGCACGATGGCTCCCAGCAGCTCCATGTCGGCCGGATACTTGCCCTGCTCGACCCACTCGCCGATCACGCCGCACAGCACGCGACGGAAGTACTCGTGACGCGGGTAGGACAGGAAGGAGCGGGAATCGGTAAGCATGCCCACAAAGTTGCCCAGCACGCCCTCGTTAGCCAGAGCCGTGAGCTGCTCGCGCATACCAACCTCGTTGTCGTTGAACCACCAGGCAGAGCCGTTCTGGATCTTGCCGGCGGTCGGAGCCTCCTGGAAGCAGCCCATCACGGTATCGATCATGGTGTTGTCGATGGGGTTCAGGCTGTACAGGATGGTCTTGGGCAGACCCGTGGACTCCTGGATGGAGTTGAGGAAATCGGCCAGCTGGTCGGACGGCGTGTAGTTGGAGATGCAGTCGTAGCCGGTGTCGGGACCGAGCTTGGCGAACATAGCGCGGTTGTTGTCACGCTTGCAGCCAAAGTGCAGCTGCATGGCCCAGCCAAGGCGGACATACTCGCCGGCGACGAACTGCATAAAGGCCGTCTTGTACTTGAGGACCTCGTCCTCGGCAAGCGGCTCGGCGGCAAGGCCCTTGGCAAAGATAGTCTCGATCTCGTCGGCGGTAGCCGGAACGTACATAACGTAGTCGAGCGCGTGGTCGGAAGCGCGGCAGCCCAGCTCGTGGGCAACGTCGTAGCGCTTGGAGATGGCAGCCTTCATGCCCTCGAAGTCGCTGATCTCAACGCCAGCAACCTCGGAGAGATGCTTGCAGTAGTCGGCGAACTCCTGGCCACGCTCGATGCGCAGGGCGGCATCGGGGCGCATGGCGGGAACGACCTGAACGTCAAAACTGTCGTCGGCGGCAATCTTCTTGTGCCACTCAAAGCTGTCGGCGGGGTCGTCGGTAGTGCAGATCATGCGGACGTTGGACTGCTTGATCAGGTTGCGGCAGGTAAAGCTGGCCTCAGCGAGCTTGGCGTTGGCAAGGTCCCAGACCTCCTGAGCGGTCTTGCCGTTCAGGACGCCCTCGTAGCCAAAGTAACGCTTAAGCTCCAGGTGGCTCCACTCAAAGACGGGGTTGCCCACGCAACGGCCCAGGGTCTCGGCCCACTTCTGGAACTTCTCGCGAGCAGGGGCATCGCCGGTAATGAAGCGCTCGTCAACGCCGTTGGCACGCATCAGGCGCCACTTGTAGTGGTCACCGCCCAGCCAAACCTCGGTGATGTTCTCAAAACGTTTGTCGTCCCAGATCTCCTTGGGAGAAATGTGGCAGTGGTAGTCAACGATGGGCATACCCTCGGCAAAGTTGTGGAACAGCTCCTCGCCGGTTTTGGTGCTCAGCAGGAAATCCTGATCGTCCATGAAGTTTTTCATCAAACAACCCCTTTGTTGGCGGAGCGGGCGCACGATGCGCTCGTTATCCTCTAGGTGAACGTTCACTATACTAATTCATTGCGACTTAAAAGGTGAACGTTCACCTAACCACCATGGGGTGAACGGTCGATTTTGCCCGTTCAACGGTTACTGGAGCCGTGACTTGTATGTATTGCGAATTGGCAGGCGTCCCCGAATACCGAACTTGAGCGTTTTGGTCAGGTGGGTCATGTTCAGCCGTGCATTTTTGGGAGTATTCAGCATCGGAGCGCACCGCGCACCGTCCTCAATGCCCTACTCGATATGCATATTGCGCCCAATCGGCATAAAAAAGTGCCGCCGATGGCGATTTACGCCATCGGCGGCACTCAAAACAGTCGTTCTGAGCCTCTTTCGGGACACGCCATTGCTGAATACTCCAAAAAATGCACGTCGCAAGAGGGGGTACCTGACCAAACGGCTAAATTCCCGCAAGCTCGCAGTAGCGGTCGACGTTGCTGGCAAACACCATCTCCACAGCACCCTTCTGCACGGGCTCCGCCGGAGTTTTACCCCACAGCAGATACTCGCCCAAGGTCTTGGCGCCACGGTAGGCCAGGCTCACCGGGTCCTTATAGACAATATTGGTAAAGATGCCACGGCGCAAGGCCAAGGCGCTCTCGGGGAACAGGTCGTTGCCGATTACCATGACCTTGCCGGCCTTGCCGCTTGAAACAAGCGCGTCGGCGACCACCTCGGAACCAACGGCAAAAACGCTACAGATGAGCTCGGGAGCATCCGGCGCACTCAAGCGCTGCTCAAGCTCGCGCTCGAGCTGTTTGACTTGCGCATGGGCGCCGGCAAGGTCCTCAACCTGCCATGGAATATCGTGTTCGCGCAGGTAATTATGAAAGGCGCGGGCGGTCAGGTAGTGTGAATCGGTATAGGGGTCGCCCGCCAACAGGAGCACGCGGGCGTCAGCCCCAGAAGCGTGGACCAGATTTGCCGCCTGCTCTGCCATAAGACTGCCCGCCGCGGAATAGTCCGCCAGACTGGCACCCAGGCGATCGAGGTGTGGGCGGTCGCCGTCTACGAGCTCGATTGTCACGCCCGCCTCGGCAATCTGCCTCAAGAGCTCGGTCGCGCGGTCATCACCCGGAACATAGGCAAGCAGACCATCGATCTTCTCGCCTACCTGCAGACGCTCATCGATCTGCTCGAGCGCATCGGCGTAGCCACCCACGCCAAATTCAACGCGCTCAACCGTAATGCCCCGGTCGATGACCTCCTGCTCAAAGCGGTTGCAGCCTTCCCAAAGGTAACGGAAAAAGTACGCCCCCTCGCACGATGCGCGGGGCAGGCAAAACACCAGGTTGATATCCTTGCGGCGCAGGCTCGAGGCACTCGTATTGCGATGGTAACCCATGGCCTCGGCCTTAGCATTCACCTTGGAGCGCACGGATTCGCTCACGCCGGCCTTACCCGTCAGGGCCTTGTGCACGGTATTGATGGAAACGCCAAGCTCGGCGGCTATGTCCTTCATGGTTACGCGAGCGCTCATGGGGTTACTCCGTTATAGATAAGTTGCCAATTAACAGTACAGGTAACGATACCCCAAAATCACTCTTCAACTCGCCGCGCTCGCCGCCAAATGTGCAAAGCGCCCCGCGAACGGATGCTCGCGGGGCGCCTGGATGCCTGGACCTTATTTGATACCGCGGCCCAGGTCTTCGGCAATTTTGTCCACGCCCTTAAGCGCGGCGCACGTCTTTTTGTTGGAGCAATGTCCCGTGCAAACGCCACCTTGAGCGCAGTCGGCGCAGGTGCCCTTGCGATAAATGCGCACGCACACGGCGACAAACGCAATGCCGATAACAGCCAGTACAACAATATCGATAGGTGCCATAGCAAGCCTCCTCTAGTTAACCACCACTTACTTTACCCCATTCTCCACCTACCAAAAAGGGACAGGTTTATTTTGGTCGGTTTTATCTGCGGAAACGCCACATCTCCCCCACCAAAAAGCCCGAGTGTCGCTGGGACACCCGGGCTCGTGTAAAGGGGCTAATCCTTATTCGGACTTAAGCGGAAACTGCGGCGGAAGCGGTGTTGGTCTCATCCTCGTCGGTCCAAGCGTGCTTGGGCATGGGACGGAAGATCTGGAAGAGCATCGCAACCAGCAGCACGATGGCCACAACCGTCCAGATACCAAACTGGCCAAGGACAAGCAGGTTGTAGAACTGGTTGATGAACAGGCCGATGACCCAAGCGAAGGCGCACTCGTAGCCGATGGCAATCGCGGTCCACTTGCCGGAGTCCATCTGATTGCGGATAGTGCCCATGGCGGCAAAGCACGGGGCGCACAGCAGGTTGAAAGCGCCGAAGGCAACGCAGGCGCCCATAGTCGGGAACATGCCGGCAAACGCGGTCCACAGGCTCGGGTCGGTCTCGGCGGCGTCAGCAACCGACAGCAGCGAGCCGGCGGTGGCGACGACGTTCTCCTTGGCGACAAGGCCAGAGACAGTCAGCGCAGTTGCCTGCCAGGTGCTAAAGCCGAGCGGGGCGAAGATCCAAGCGACCAGGTTGCCGAGCATGGCAAGCACGGAGTAGTCCATAAACTCCTCGGGGATGCCGTCCATCGCAGGCAGGAAGCCAAAGGAACCGTTATAGCTACCAAAGTTGGAGAGGAACCAAACGACGACGGTGGACGCGAAGATGACCGTGCCGGCCTTCTTGATAAAGGCCCAGCAGCGTTCCCACACGTGCAGCGCCCAAGAGCGGATCGCCGGGAAGTGGTAGGCAGGAAGCTCCATAACGAACGGCGTCGGACGGCCGGCGAAGAGCTTGGTCTTCTTGAGCATGAGGCCCGAGGCGATGACGGCAAAGACGCCCAGGAAGTAGAAGAGCGGGCTGATCCATGCGGCGGTGGTGGAAGAATCGCCGATGATGGAGCCCATGAGCAGGGCGATGATCGGCAGCTTGGCGCCACAGGGAATGAACGTGGTGGTCATGACCGTCATGCGGCGGTCCTTCTCGTTCTCGATGGTCTTGGTGGCCATGACGCCGGGGACGCCGCAGCCCGAGGACACGAGCATGGGGATAAAGGACTTACCGGACAGGCCAAAGCGGCGGAACACGCGGTCCATGATGAAGGCGACGCGGGCCATGTAGCCGCAGTCCTCCAGGAAAGACAACATCACAAAGAGCAGGAACATCTGCGGCACAAAGCCGAAGATGGCGCCCAGGCCGCCGACGATGCCGTCGCAGACCAGCGAATCGACCAGGCCACCGTCCTCGGTGCCGCCCGCCACAAGGGCGTCGTGCACCACGGTGGTGATACCCGGGACATAGGGGCCGTACTGCGCCGGGTCGACCGAGTCGGCGTTGTCGCCCGCAGCCTCAACAGCTGCGTCATAGGCGTCGCGGCCCTGACCGAGCACGTACCAACCGTCGGTACCGAAGAGCTGGTCGTTGGTGAAGTCGGTCACCGTGCCGCCCAGGGTGGAAACGGCGATGTAGTACACGCAGAACATGATGACCACAAAGATCGGCAGGCCCAGGATACGGTTGGTAACCACACGGTCGATCTTCTCGGAAGTGCTCATCTTGGCAGGAGCCTTGGTGAGGCACTCATCGATGATGTGCGCGATGACGCCATAGCGCTCACCGGTGATGATGGACTCGGCATCGTCGTCGCAGTCCTGCTCGCACTGGGCGACCAGCTCCTCCACGCGAGCAGCCTTCTCCTTAGTGAGGTTGATGAGCTTGCAGGCGTCCGCGTCGCGCTCGAACAGCTTGACCGCGTAGTAGCGACGCTTGTTGGCGGGAACGCTCGCCGGCAGGTTGTTCTCGATGTGGTCCAGAACGTCCTCGATGGAGGAATCGAACTTGTGCTCCGGCACCTGGCCCTTGGAAGCAGCGGACTTCTTGACCTGCTCGAACAGCTCCGTGATGCCCTTGTTCTTAAGAGCCGAGATCATCATGACCGGGCAGCCGAGCTTCTTGGAGAGCTTGTCCGTGTCGATCTTATCGCCGTTCTTCTCGACCAAGTCGGCCATGTTGAGGGCGACGACCACGGGCAGGCCGGTCTCGATAACCTGAAGCGCCAGGTACAGGTTGCGCTCGAGGTTGGTGGCATCGACCACCTGGACGACGACATCGGGCTCGCCGCTCATGAGGTAGTCGCGCGAGCACTGCTCCTCGGGGCTGTAGGGGGAAAGCGAGTAGATGCCGGGGAGGTCCGTGATGGTAACGTTCTTGTCGCTCAGGAGCTTGGCTTCCTTTTTCTCAACCGTGACACCGGGCCAGTTGCCAACGTAGCCGTTGGCGCCGGTGATCAGGTTGAAAAGCGTGGTCTTGCCGCAGTTGGGGTTACCCGCCAGCGCGACATGGATCTGAGAATCCGCCATTCAATCCTTCTTCCTTGTGTGCCCGCGCTGCTTTCTCCGCGCAGGCTGGATAATGTGCTTCAAAGATGCTGCATTAAGTTAGAAAAACCTAACTTTATCTGCAGAAATATGTGCCGCCGGCCCTTACTGGACCTCGACGACGGCAGCCTCCTCCTTGCGGATGGAGAGCTCGTAGCCACGCACGTTGATCTCGACCGGATCTCCGAGCGGTGCAACCTTTACGACCTTGAACGAAGTGCCCTTGATGAGCCCCAGGTCCATAAGGTGGCGGCGAAGCGCACCCTCACCGTGAAGCTTGACGATGGTGGAGCTCTCGCCCACCTTAACGTCACCCAACGTCTTCATTTACTTGTCCCCCTTTCGGTTTTTTAAATGCTGCGGACTAACTGACGGTCATGATGTGCATGGCAACCTTGGAATCGATACCAAAGCGTGCGCCCAGCACCGTGACGATGATATTGGCGCCACTCGAGCTCACCACGTGAATTTCGCTGCCCTCGACAAAGCCGAGGTCCTTGAGGTGGTGCTTCATATCCTCATTGCCCTTTACACGAGACACGCGCACGGTTTCGCCCGCTTTTACCATCGAAAGCGGCATTGCCGGCATCTGCGGTCCGCAAGACATGAGTGGCTCCTAACGTCAGTTCGTCCTCAACATCGACGCGGTAAAAGTTAACCACATCTATGTTCGCTTTAGTAAACTAGCACGTGGTTAACTTTTTGGAAAGGGTCCCCATTTAGATTCCGAAAAAGTTTCCTATACGAAACAAAAAGGCGCGGCAAAGAGCTGTCCTTTGCCGCGCCCTGTCATGCTTAGAGCGAGAGGTTTCTGATCGACGTGACGCAGGAAGCCTCGTCTACGCCCGAAACGCGGAAGATGATGTCCTCGCCGCACTCGCCGTAGAGAGCCATGAGCCCCATTACATCGCGGCCGTCGGTATGGCGATCGCCGATACTGACCGATACGTTGCTACGATGCTTGGCAATGATGTCGTAAAGCAGCGCAACCGGGCGGGCATGCAGTCCCAACGGATCTTTAATCGTCTTTGTAAACTCGACCATGTCCCCTCCCGCGGCATCGCACATTCGGCCGGCAAACCCAGCCACGTGGTAGTTATTGTAGCGTTAGATGCTTGTCGAGAGCTCCTCTGAACACCTCGTGGGCAAAAAGTGGCAAATATGAGTACTGTCACCAATTTAGTAGCAGCAAAATCGAGAGCAAAGTGCCTACTTTGAGCGATTCGAAGAGGTTGAAAGCCGTCAAACGCCCTTTAAAGGGGGTTAGATAAATTGATTTTGAGCCCATTTTCGCTCAGAACGGGCCGAAAAATATGACACCTCTTTTGCAACAGTACTCATATTTGGCATTTTTTGACCACGGGGTCCAAAACCATGTCCCAAAACACAAAAGGAGGGGCCTCGTAAGGCCCCTCCTTAGGAAAGGGAATCGATTTATTCCACAGCCGCAGATTAATCCTAGCCGCTACTCCATCATGTCGAGGACGGAGGGGCGAAGCTCGCTCTCGGCAGCCTCGGGATCGGTCTCGCGCAGGCGGTTGATGTAGCGGTTGTACCACATCACGGCAAGGCCCAGGAAGATAACTACACCGCCAACGTTGTAGACCAGTGTCAGCCACAGAGGCTGATCGAGCGGGATGGTGCCGCAGATAAGCACGAAGCAGAAGACCACAAGCAGGAATGCAGCAATGGCCAGGCCAAAGGTACGCGAACCCATGCGGAAGCCACGGGGAGCAGCGTCGAAGTTCTTGCGCAGCATAAAGTAGGCAAGCAGGATCAGCAGCGGCGGGAGCAGAGCGGTGGCAGCCGTCATGTTGGTGACGATCATGAGCAGGTCGTCTAGGTTGCCGGAGCCCAGGGCCGGGATGATCAGGATGGGGACGACGATGGCAAACTGCAGCCAGGCAGCGCGGGCAGGAATGCCGTGCTCGTTGAGCTCGACGATCTTGCTACCAAAGACGCCCTTGGGGATCTCGGTGAAGAAGACCTTGATGGGAGCAGAGGTCCACATCATGAGGGAGCCCAGCGTGGCAGCGAGAAGGATCAGGCCAATGACGCGCGTGGACACTTCCATGGGAATGCCAAAGTGGGCAAAGACAGCGCCGAATACGTCGAAGATACCGGTGGAGATGGCAACGCCGCCCTCGGGAATGAACAGGTTGACCAGCAGCGAAGCGCCTGCATACAGAAGGCCGATGGTCAGGCCGGCGATAACGACGGTGCGCACGAAGGCCTTGACGCCACCCTTAAGGTCGTTAAGGAACACGCCGACAGACTCAGCGCCGCCAACGCCCTGGATGATCCAGGCAAGCGTACCGAAGAAGCCCCACATAGTTGCGAAGTTGGTCGTGTCGGGAGCCATGTTAGCGGGGGTAGGAGCCGTAGCGAACTCGACGCCTCCAAAGGCAGCAGCCAGGGACAGCAAGATGAACACGGCAGTCAGGCCGAGAGCCGCGGTCGAGCCGAAGGAGGAAATGGAGCCGATCCACTTAGCGCCCTTGGTCGAAACCCACGTGGCGATAGCAAAGACGACGATCTCGATAATGGTGATCCACAGCTGCGAGAGCTCGGCATTGGCACCAAAGAACACGTAGCTCGCGTAAATGATGACGTTAGGCAGGACGGACGCAAAGTAGAACAGGTTAACGAACCAGTAGCTAAACGCCGTCAGGAATGCCCAGCGGCCGCCCATCGAGGTCTTGACCCAGGCGTACACGCCCGACTCGGAGTCCTTGTTAAGGCCGACGAACTCGGCGGTAACCAGGGTATAGGGGACAAAGTACAAAAGCGTGGCGAAGAAGAACGACGGCGCAGCTGCCAAGCCGATGGCCGCGTTGTTGTTGATGATGTTCTTGATACCGAACACGGCGGCGACCGTCATGCCCAGCAGAGCGAACGAACCAATCGTTCCTCGTTTTTCAGAGCTCATAAGCCCTCCCAATCATCCGTTATATCTCATCTAAAACCGTCCGGACTGCAAGCGCAATCGTGGACGGCGCACCTGCTAAGGGGAATGGGGAAAAGGGAGTCAACAAAGCCATCCCCCTTAACGGCGCTAAGCAAACGCCCAAACGGACGAATACTACTTGTTGGGGAAGGAATAACCTTCAACCGTCACGTGCAGTACCACGACGCGGGAATCCGCGACATCGGCCACGACACGGTAGGCCTCGTCAACTTCGACGACGGCAACGCCGCCGGCGGGAATCGTCACGGTCTCCCCCGCCCCCTCAAAGCGCTCGCGATCGTCGATATCGCTGTAAGTGCGCGTGCAGGTAAGATCCGCCTTGGAAGCCACCTCGACGGTCAGGTCGCCGTCGAACGGAGCGAGCACGGCATGGTAGCGACGGTGACCGACCAGATCGGCGGTAGCGGCCTCGCGGGCATAGACCCACCAGTACACCAACGAGTCGCCGATGGAGTAAGCCACGTCGTGCTGCAGGTCGGCAACGCCATCGAGCGCCTGACCGGTGCGCATCCACTTCTTGACGGACTTCATCTGAGCGTCGAAATCGACGCGCGAGTTAAAGACATGCATGACTTATGCCTCCTTAATGGGTGCCAGCGCCTGAGCCAGATCGGCAGACGTCAGCGGTCGCAGGGACACCTCAAAGCTGAAGCTCTCAAAACGGGTGCGGTAGGAATCGAGCACCTCGGAACCCCAAGAGTTCGAACCAAGGCCGAGCAGCTGGTCGTTGATATTGACCGTAACCGTGTCGCCCTTGACAAGGTCGTAGACGTGCTTGGCGTTATCGATGGCCTCGCAGCTATAGGGCCATGCCGAGAACGAGAACGGGTTGGAAGCGGCGTCGCTCGGACGCGTCACGACCAGACCGTCACCGTGGCTAGAGCGCAGGGCGACCCAACGGGTGCCCTCGCGGTTAGCGCAATCCTGAGGCATAACGTAGGGCGTGAACATGTCGTCGACCGTAGTGCGGTAATGACCGACCGGGTTGGCGCGCAGCGAGTCCGGATAGTTCTCGCCCGGGCCGTGGCCATACCACTCGACGGCACGATCGCAACCGGGGACCTCGAAGGAGATGCCGATGCGCGGGATGATATCCGAGTAATCGCCGTAGGGCTCGCCGGAAACCTTGAGGTCGACGCGACCGCTCGGAAGCACGGTGTAGACGAGCTCGACGCGCATGCCGAACGCGCGGACGGGAGGAGCGATACGCTGGCTCACGGTAACGACGACCGCATTGCCATCCTGCTTCCAAGAAACCTTGCGGGTAGACGTCTGCATCACATCGATGAAGTTGTCCTTCCACAGTGAGTCATACTCCTGGGCATGGTTATCGACGAGCGGATGCCAAAAACCAACCTGGGGACCAGAGGCCATGACGTCGCGGCCGGATGCCTTCCACTCGCTCACGGTACCGTTGACTTTGCTGAAGGTCAGCTCGCCGTTGAGGGAGTGGATGCGGATCTCCTGCTCGGTCTCCTCAACCGTAAGCTCAGGACGAGCGGGGGGCACGATGGCCGGCGCCGGATGGTTTGCGATGGCAAACTGGCTTGCGCCCAGCTGGAACATCGGCTCGCACCAGGCGTGAGCGGCCATGGTGTAGGCGCGCACGGTCAGCAGGGTCTCGCCCACTGCGGCCTCGCGAATCACCAGCGGCAGCTGGACGGACTCGCCGGGGGCAACCGCGCCGGGCATGAGCGTCTTGCGGCAGACCACGTCGCCGTCTACCAGGGTCTCGGCCGACAGGCAGACATCCTCGAGGGTGGTGAACCAACGCTTGTTGGTGACGGTCAGCTCGCCTGCCTCGGCGTCATAAGCCATGCGGACCGGGCAGATGACCTGGCCGTACTCGGTAAGGCCCGGGCTCGGCTGCTGCCAGGGGAACACCATGCCATCGATGCAGAAGTTGCTGTTGTTGGGGTAGTCGCCGTTGTCGCCGCCATACATGTCGTAGGCAACGCCGTCCTCGGTCACAGCAGCCAAACCGTGGTCGCACCATTCCCAAATGAACTGGCCCTGGATGCAATCCCAACGATCAAAGACCTCCTGGTACTCGGACAGGCCTCCGGGGCCATTGCCCATGGAGTGGCCGTACTCGCAGTTGATGCGCGGCTTGGGGAACGGATGCTCGCCAAAGTCGTTCATCTGCGACACACGGGAGTACATCGTGGAAATGACGTCGACG
Organism: uncultured bacterium; assembly: GCA_905216105.1. GTDB lineage: Bacteria > Actinomycetota > Coriobacteriia > Coriobacteriales > Coriobacteriaceae > Collinsella. The sequence continues at coordinate 28,835 of CAJMSG010000001.1, forward strand.
GTATCGGCGTTGCGGTCCTCCTCGTAATGGACCGGACGATCATCGAGCTCGTGAGCCTTGGCGTACATCGCGCGGATGTTGCAGCCATAGCCGCTCTCGTTGCCCATCGACCACATAATGATGCAGGCGTGGTTGCGCTCCTGCATCACCAGGCGCTCAATGCGGTCGACGTAGGCCGGCTCCCATGCCGGATCGTCGGTGACCAGGGCGATGTTGCCGATATTCTCGAAGCCGTGGCTCTCCATATCGGTCTCGGCGACCAGCATGATGCCATACTCATCACACAGCTCGTAGAAGCGCGGGTCATTGGCATAGTGAGAGGTGCGCACCGCGTTGATGTTGTGCCGCTTCATGAGCTCCAGGTCGCGGCGCATGCGATCGAGGCCCACGGCGCGACCCTTGTGATCGTCGTGATCGTGGCGGTTGACGCCATGCATCTTAAAGTAAGTGCCGTTGAGGTAGATATGATTGCCCTCGACCGTCACCTCGGCAAGTCCCTGGTGATGCGGAACGTACTCGCTGACCTCGTCGCCGTCGTAGACCTCAAACGTAAGGTCATAGAGGAAGGGGTCCTCGGGGTTCCAGAAGTGGGCATCGGCAACGCTGCACTCGGCATGGCCATCGACGCACTCGCCCGTAGCGACCACGTTCTCGCCATCGCTGAGCGTAAACACGACGCGGGAAGCGCCCTCGGCCACCGTATCGAGCGTGATCAGAGCGGCATCGCCCTCGCGGTGCGTGCGGAACCTAAAGTCGACCAGGTGCGCGGCGGGACGCTGCATAAGGTACACATCGCGGAAGATGCCCGAGGCCCACCACATGTCCTGATCCTCGATATAGCTGCCATCGCTGTACTGCAGGACCTTGACCGCAAACAGGTTGTCGCCCTCGACGAGCGCGTCGGTCACGTCGAACTCGGCAGACAGGCGCGAGCCCTTGGTCATGCCGATAAACTGACCGTTGACGTACAGCTCACCATAGCTCTCGATGCCGTCAAAGCGAATGATCTCGCGAGCGCCGGCAGGCACGGCGGGAAGGTTGACGATGCGCTGGTAGACGCCCGTGGGGTCGTCGGAGGGAACGAACGGCTGATCCACCGGGAACGGGAAACCCTCGTCGGTGTAGGCAAGGTTGCCATAGCCGTCTACCTGCCACAGGTGCGGAACCTCCACGTGATCCCACTCGGGCTCGTACGTGGAAAGCTCCTCGTTAGAGACGGCAGCAGGCCCCTCAAAGAGGCGGAACTGCCACGAGCCGGACAGCTGGACAAACCCGCGCGACAGCTCGCGGCTGTACGTAGCGGCGAGATCGGCGGTCTCGTAACCCATGAAGTACGCATGGGGTGCCAGGCGGTTCCTGTGGGTGAGCGCTTGGTTTTCCCAATCGTTAATGGCGTCCATGGTGATGCTCCTTCGTCATCGTAGTGATTCTTGTGCAACCGGTTGTCCTTATCTTACGGGCGATGCAAAATACTGTGCAACCGGTTGTCCGCTGAACGGTCGATTTGGTCGGTTTAACGGTGCAACCGGTTGTACAACCGCGACACTTATGTCACCCTGAGTATCGAAACTCAGCGCAAGACATCGTTCTTAAGCTCGTAGGCAACCGCCACGCCCGCTGATATCTCACCCATACGAGACGTATTCGATTGCGGCTTGGTTGCAAAACGACACCGGTCACCGGATACCATGAACGCTGTTCAGGCGCACTATAGTAAGCTGTATCCGCACCAGCCCGCATCAGTGACAACATCGACCGCATTTTCCAGGAGACGCCATGACCCAACCAGTTCGCACCGCACCTACGCTTGCCGAGGTTGCCGCAGCTGCCGGCGTGTCGCGCTCCACGGCATCGCGCGCTCTCAACGATTCGCCCCGCATTAGCGAGGAAACCAAAAAGCGCGTCCGCGCGGCGGCCAAGAAAGTCAATTTTGTCCCCAACGCTCGTGGCCGAGCGCTCGCTGTCGGGCGCACGGAAATCATCGCCGTGCTCGTGACCGAGCCCCTGAGTGAACTCTTCAGCGACCCCACCTATAGCGAGTTTTTGAGCGGCATTACCGAGGAACTGTCGGAGTCGTCCTATCTGCCCGTTATCTTGCAGGCGTCTTCTACGCATGAGCGCAACCGCGCACGCGAGCACTTTGAGCGCCGCTCGTTCGACGCCGTGATCGACGTCTCCCCCTACAAGGGCAGCGAGCTGCTCGAGGTGCTGCGCGAGCTGGGCGTACCCACCGTGTTGTGCGGCCAGCTCGAGGGCCACCCCTATCGCGATGTGTTCTCGACGGTCTACTCTGACGACGAAGAGGGCGGACGCTTTGCGGCACTCGCCATGAAGGAACGCGGGCGCAAAGATATCGTCGCCGTGTTGGGACCGCAAGACAACCCCGCTGTTGTCGACCGCCTGCGCGGCTACCGTGCCGTCTTGGGCGAAGACCTCCCAGACGCAAACGTTATCTATACCGGCTGGAACAACGGAGACGGCTATCAGGCCATGCACCAGATCCTCGCGCGCGAGATTGCTTTCGATGGCGTGCTCTGCGGATCGGACCGTATCGCGGCTGGCGTCATCACCGCACTCAACGAGGCAGGCCTATCCGTTCCGGCGGACGTTTCTGTCGTCGGCTTCGACGATCACGAGGTTGCGACGCGCTGCGTCCCCGCGCTCACGACCGTCCGCCAGCCCCTGCGCGAAGAAGGCCACATGGCCGCCAACATTGCGCTCGACATGATCAAGGGTGCCGAGCCCACCACCTCCGTGATGCACATGCAGCTGATCCAGAGAGACTCGCTATAAGAAACTGAGGCAGGCTTTCCGCCAGACAGTTGTTGCGGAAAGCCTGCCACGTTTTGAGCGCTCATTCTGGGGCACAGTTTCCGTTAGACAGTTCAACCGGAAACTGTGCCCCATTATTTTGCCGAATTCTGGGTCGCGCTTTCCCAGAGGACCCCCTTTGGGAAAGCGCGACCCGTTCTGGACCCAGATTCCGGGACGCACTTTCCGCGACGCCCGGTCACCCCATGTCCTCACAATCTCGGCGTATAAAAAACGAGGGAAGGCACACGTCCTTCCCTCGTTGCAAGCAATATGTAGCCGCTTGCCTACATCAGGCGCAGGCTGACGTCCTTGAGCTGGGCACCGCTAACGGCACTCGGGGCGCCCGACATGAGGTCGGAGCCGCTGGCCGTCTTGGGGAACGCCATGACGTCGCGGATGGAGTCGGAACCGGTGAGCAGCATGCACACGCGGTCCAGGCCCAGAGCGAAACCGCCCATCGGGGGCGCACCGAACTTGAGAGCCTCCATGAGGAAGCCAAACTGAGACTCGGCGCGCTCCTCGGTAAAGCCCAGGAGCTTGAGCATGGACATCTGCATCTCGGCGTTGTGGATACGCATACCGCCGCCACCGGCCTCAAAGCCGTCCATGACAAAGTCGTAGGTGCAAGAACCGGCCGCCAGCGGGTCGGCCTCGATCTTGGCGATGTCGGTCTCGGTCGGCAGGGTGAAGGGCTGGTGCTCGGCAGCATAGGCCTTGCGGTCCTCATCCCAGTGGAACAGCGGGAAGTTGACGACCCACAGGAAGTCGTGACCCTCGCGCTTGATCTCGAGCGCATTGGCCATGTGCGAACGCATGCCGCCCAGGATCTCGTCGGAGAGCAAACGCGGGCCGGCGGCGAACATCACAAGGTCGCCGGGCTCGACGTCCATGCGCTCGCGCAGAGCAGCCATCTCCTCGTCCGAGAAGAACTTGACGATGGGGCTGTTAATGGAGCCGTCCTCGCGGAAGGCGATCCATGCCAGGCCCTTGGCGCCAAACGTGGAGGCCACGCCGGCGAGCTTATCGATCTTGGCACGTGCCCAGGCACCGGCGCCCTTGGCGTTGATGGCCTTGACGACAGAGCCCTCCTCGTTTGCGGCGGTCGCAAAGACCTTGAACTTGGAGTTGGCAAAGATGTCGGTCAGGTCGACCAAGTGCATGCCATAGCGGGTATCGGGCTTGTCGGAGCCATAGGTGTCCATGGCATCCCAGTAGTTCATGCGACGCAGCGGCGTGGGCATCTCGACACCCATGCGGCCGAAGGCATCGGCAAGAACCTCTTCGAGCGCGCTCATGACATCGTTCTGGTCCACGAAAGACATCTCGATATCGACCTGGGTGAACTCGGGCTGACGGTCGGCACGCAGGTCTTCGTCGCGGAAGCACTTGGCAACCTGGTAGTAGCGCTCGACGCCACCGACCATGAGCAGCTGTTTCAGAAGCTGCGGGGACTGCGGCAGGGCGTAGAAGTTGCCCGGCTGGATGCGGCTGGGGACGATGAAGTCGCGGGCGCCCTCGGGAGTGGACTTGAACAGGGAGGGCGTCTCGACCTCCATGAACTCACGGTTGTGCAGCGCCTCGCGAATGGCAAAGGTAAAGTCGGAGCGCAGCTTGAGGTTGGCCATCATCTCGGGACGACGGAGGTCCAGATAGCGATAACGCAGACGGGTGTCCTCGCTCGTCTCGATGCCGTCCTCGATCTGGAACGGCGGGGTAACAGAAGTGTTGAGCACCTCGGCGTGGTCGGTCAGGACCTCGATCTCGCCGGTCGCGAGCTTGGTGTTGGTGGTCTCCTCGCCACGGGCGCGCACGACGCCGTGAATCTTGATAGGCCACTCGGGACGCATGGTCTCGGCGATCTTAAAGGCGTCGCCGTCGGAGTGCTCGGGGTCGAAGGTGAGCTGCGTGATGCCCTCGCGGTCGCGAAGGTCGCAGAAGATAAGGCCGCCGTGGTCGCGGCGACGGCTCACCCAACCGGTGAGGGTGACCTCTTCGCCCACGTTCTCGAAGCGAAGCTCGCCGCAGGTACGGGTGTGCATGGAATGCTCGTCAATGGGACGGGTCTGGCTCATACCAGTGATCCTCCTTTATGGATCTGTGCCGCCCCGTGTCGTTCCGGGCGGCGTCGTACAGATTTGCCCAGCCTGCGTAAACCGCGCAGCCAGACATGGCGTTCTATCTTATCGCACCTGTGTCGATGTGCCGCGGAAAAGTAGTTCTCGCCCAAAGACTTGACGGAGACGAAACAATTGACGCACCGCGGCACCTGCCCGCGCTCGTCACGTGCGACAATGTGCCCCAATACAACTGCACTCGGAAAGGCCCGCCATGACTGCACGCCTCATCGTTATGGATATCGACTCCACGCTCATCAACCAGGAGGTCATCGACCTGTTGGGCGAGGAGGCAGGCGTGGGCGAGCAAGTTGCGCGGATCACCGAACGCGCCATGCGCGGCGAGCTGGACTTTAAGCAAGCGCTCAAGGAGCGCGTGGGGCTGCTCGCCGACCTGGACGAGAGCGTGTTCGAGCGCACCTTTGAGCGCGTGACATTTACCCCCGGCGCGTTGGAGCTTGTGCGCTCGGCACACAGCAAGGGCTGGAAGGTCGGCGTGGTGAGCGGCGGCTTCCACGAGGTCGCTGACAAGATCGTAGCCGCCGCGGGCATCGATTTTTGCCTGGCCAACCGCCTGGAGGTCGTAGACGGCAAGCTCACGGGTAAGCTGGCGGCAGACATTGTGACCAAGGAGTCCAAGCTCATCCAGCTGCTGGACTGGGCAGTTGAGTGCGGCGTCGACATGGCCCATACGGTCGCTATTGGCGACGGGGCAAACGACATCCCCATGATCCAGGCCGCGGGCACAGGCATCGCGTTTTGCGCCAAGCCCAAGACGCGCGAGGCAGCCCCGTTTACCATCGACGAGCGCAACCTGATGCTCGCCATGGACATCATCCTGCGCGACTAGCCGATCTGTCTAACAATTGAATCAGCCTGTCCTATAGTTTCCGAACAATTTTGTCTTAGTGTTCGGAAACATACCCTTTGAGTGCTAGACTTTGCGCCGTCGAAGGGAACATATATGGATAAGCGAGATCTAGAGCAGCTGCTGAGCGATGTTGCAGGCGGATCAGTCACCCCGGCCGTCGCCCTTACGCGCATCCAGACGGCTCCGACCGCCGATTTGGGCTTTGCGCAGCTCGATCTTTCGCGCGGAGTGCGCCAGGGAGCCGGCGAGGTTGTCTACGGTGCCGGTAAAACCGCCGAGCAAATTGCCGCCATTATCGAGGCGCTGCGCGATGCAGGCCAGGAACGCATCCTGGTCACACGCTTGGATGCCGAAAAAGCCGCGCGCACCGCTGAGCTTCTCGGCAACGACATCGACCTGGGATATGTCCCGGACGCCCAGCTCGCCCTGGTGGGTGGCAAGCCCTCCCCCACCGGCAACGGACGCGTTGTCGTCGCCTGCGCCGGCACGAGCGACCTGCCCGTCGCCGAAGAGGCGGCACTGACGGCCGAGTTCTACGGCAACGAGGTCGATCGCCTCTACGACGTGGGTGTCGCCGGCCTGCACCGCCTGCTCGCTCATGCCGAGGAACTTGCCCAAGCGCAGGTGGTCATCGCCATCGCCGGCATGGAAGGCGCCCTGGCGAGCGTCATCGGAGGCCTTGTGAGCTGTCCGGTCATCGCCGTCCCTACCAGTGTGGGCTATGGCGCGAACTTTGGCGGCGTGGCCGCACTGCTCGCCATGCTCAACTCCTGCGCCAGCGGCGTTTCGGTCGTCAACATCGACAACGGCTTCGGCGCCGCCTACCAGGCAAGTCTTATCAATCATCTGAGCGCTGGCACGCCCTGCGCCCGTTAAGGAGCATTCCATGTCCAATCATCAGCACACGCTTATCATCGACGGCACCTCGGGCATCAGCGGCGACATGACCGTCGCGGCCCTGCTCGACCTAGGCGCCAGCGAGGAGCACCTGTGCGAACAGCTCGCCACGCTGCCGGTCGACGGCTTTTCGATCGCCGTGACGCGCGTAAACAAGCATGGCATCGACGCCTGCGATTTCGACGTCCAGCTTGCAGAGGAGCTCGAGAACCATGATCACGATATGGCCTGGCTCTACGGCAACGAAGCAGCTGCCGAGCACACACATGAGCATGAGCACCACCATCATGATCATGGCGAGCACGAACACGAGCACTGCCACGAGCATGACCATGAGGCCCACGGTCATGGCCACGAGGATCAGCATCACGCCCACCACCATCACCACCGTTCTTTGACGGACGTCAACGCCATCATCGGAGGCTCGCAGCTAAGCGATGGCGCCAAGCGTCGCGCGCTCGCCATCTTTGCCGCGCTCGCCGCCGCCGAGGCCAAGGCCCACGGCAAAACGCCCGAGACCGTCATGTTCCACGAGGTGGGCGCCGTCGATTCCATCGTCGACGTCTGCTCGGTCGCCATCTGCCTCGATGACCTTGGTATTGAGGACATCGTGGTCGAGTCGCTCTCCGAGGGCCACGGCACCATTCGCTGCGCCCACGGCCTCATGCCCATTCCCGTCCCTGCTGTCGTCAACCTGTGCCAGGCGGACAATATCGCCCTCGTGCCCGCACCGGTCGCCGGCGAGCTCGTGACGCCCACGGGCGCCGCCATCGTCGCCGCACTGCGCACGTCCGAGCACCTGCCGGCCCGCTACCGCATCGAAGCCGTCGGCTACGGCGCCGGTAAGCGCCCCTACGAGGGCTGCTCCGGCACGCTCCGTTGCCTGCTTGCTCACGTGGATGCATAGCCATGGATGCCCGCAAGACAAAAAGCCGCGCCGCTATTGTCACGGCGTTTTCCGAGCTCCTTCGCGAGGAGGACTACGGCAAGATCACCGTCGGCGACATCATCGCGCGCGCTCACGTAGGCCGCGCGACATTCTACGGCCTCTTCAAGAGCAAAGATGACCTACTGTCCGAACTCGTGAGCGACATCTGCACCCACGCCATCGACGACGATGGTACACCGCTCGACGACCCACTCGTGCAGGTCGAGCATATCCTCAACAACCTCTGGGAACGCCGTCAAGGCGTACGAGCCCTCGTAGCCGGCGCCGGCTCACGCGTCTTCGCCGACTGCCTACGCAAGACCATCATGTCACGAGCAGCCGAAACCGTCCCTACCGACCCAAACGGTCCCGCCGCCACCATGGACCGAAGCTTCCTGCTACACCACATAGCCTCAAGCTTCGTAGGAATGGTCCAATGGTGGGCCTGGCACAACTTCCAAGCCCCAAAAGAGGACGTAGCCAAAGACTACCTATCAGCCATCAAGCCCCTCTTCGGTTAGACAGAACCCTCATCCCAAAGCACCGCCCCACCCCAAGGCGCCACGCATCCCAAAGTGCCACTCGCACCTCAAAGCGCCTAACAACAAAGTGCCCACCACATCCAAATTCAGATATATATGTTGGGTTGCTTGTTCGAATGCAACTGGATTTCCGCAGGGTCCGGCATAGGTTAACTTTCCGCCGCACTCCGCAGGACGCAAGAAGCTCCCGCCGCACGAAGTGCGCAACGGGAGCTTCTTGCATGTCCGAGGACGCGGCGGAAAGTTAACCTATGTCGGACCCGGGCGTTATATCAATTGTCTTGGACTAGAACATACCCAAGAAACCATGCACAAACAGCGCGGCCAGAGCGGCACCGATAAACGGAGCGATGCCAGGAACAAGCAGGCCGTACTTCCAGTTGTTGTCAGCCTTGTTCTTAATCGGCAGCACCTGATAGGCCATGCGAGGACCAAGGTCACGAGCCTGGTTCATGGCGAAGCCGGTGATGCCGCCCATGCCCATGCCAACGGCCCAAACGATCAGGCCAACGCAGATAGCGAGCATCAGAACGTTCTCGCCGGCGCGGCTAGCGGCAGCAAGGATGGCGCTGATGAACACAAAGGTGCAGATAGCCTCGCAGAAGAAGTTACGGGCATAGTTCGTACCCTCGGTGGTGGGGTTGGTCGAGAAGATGTTGCGCTGGGCAATGGGGTCGACGACGCCCTCGGAAGCCTTGAACTCATCGGCATACATAAGCCAAGCGATTACGGCGCCCACAAAGCCGCCGAGCATATCGGCAATCATGAAGGGGATGCAGCTGCTCCACGGCACCAGGCCTACGATGCACTGGGCAAGCACCATAGCCGGGTTCATGCACACGGCGCCGCCAAAGACAAACAGGCAGACCGAGATGCCAAAAGACCAAGTGGTGATGGCAAACATGTGGCCGGAGCCCTGATACTTGGTGCCCTTAAGCACGGTATCGCAGTGCACGCCCACGCCAAAGATGATCATGAGGGCCGTTGCGCCGAATTCGCAGAGGAGTTTGGTAAGCATAAAACCTTATCTTTCTTGTCGGTTATAAACGATTCGTTTAGGCCGCGCGCTAGTGCTGAGCGACAACAACGCCCAGGCCATCGGGAATGACGGCCACCTTGGCATCGGCACCCTTCATCTCAAAGGCGAGCTTGAGCGCCTCCTCGAGGGTGTTGACCGGCGTCATGTGCATATCCTTGATCATCTGGTGATCGCACAGGTCGGTGACCATGATCACAGGGTGATGCGCCAGGATGCGGGCAAAGATCTGGCTCGTCCACTGGTCGGGCAGGGTCTCGTCCTTAGGACGGTCGATACAGGCGCGCTCAAACTCTGCCGGATCGTTGTCGGCGATGTTGTGATAGAAGCCCTCGCCGCCGTGACCGTCGGCACAACCGGCGACGTCGATGATCACACCGCCTTCGGGAAGCGTGGCCTCGGCAGAGCACATGCCCTTCACGGCCTGGTAGATGTTCTGGTCGAGCGGGTAGCCGCCGTTGGTGGTGATGGCAATCTCGCACTCGACGGGCTCAACGCCGGCAAGGCTCTTTACGAACTCGCAGCCAGCCTCGTGTGCCTTGTGGATGTCGCCGGCGAAGGAGCCAATGACCTCGTGCTTGCCGTTGAGCACCACGTTCAGCACAAAGGCAAGGTGAGCCATCTCGGCAGCGGCAAACATGTCCTCGCTCACGTGATTGTGGCAAAGGTTGCCTGCACGCGAATGAGAATCGTTCACAAACTGGCCGTTGTGGTTGTACATGATGGTCTTGTAGCTGGCGATGCCAGGCAGGACGGACTTGCGGCTGCCGGAGAAACCAGCAAAGAAGTGCGGCTCAATAAAGCCCTCGGCAAGCAGCAAATCGCAATCGACGGCAATCTTGTTGATGATGCACTCGCCACCAGAAGGCAGGGTGCCGATCTTTTTCATCATGCTGTCGTCAGTCGCGACGTGCATAACGATTTCCTCGTTGGCAACGATCTCCTCGCCGTACTTGTTGACGAGCTCCTCGTGCGTCGACGGACGATGCATACCTGTAGCAACCAGAATACGCACGCGAGCCTCGGGCGCAGCGGAATGGATGTGATGTAGCAGAATAGGCATCGTCACACGCGAGGGAACGGGACGCGTATGGTCGGAGCTAATGATGACGATATCCTTCTTGCCAGCACAAAGCTCCTCGAGCGAAGGCGAACCATAAGGGTTGGCAAGTGACTCCTCTACCAGCTCTTCCTGAGATTTTGTAGTCTTAAACTCGTTTTGATGACCTTCCATCACACCCGCGAAGTTCTTATCCTCGAGCTCCAGATGCAACGTCTTGTGGTCAAACGGCAGTTCACATTCAAACAATGACGAGCGCCCTCTTCCTTTCAACTGACACACTAGATAAACCGTTGGAAGGATACGCCGCTCACCGAAAAACACCACCGTCCACCGACTCATTAACACAACGTTCATATTTGACCCACAACAAAACGGCCGCGACCCCAAACGGGACCGCGGCCGCTACAGTCGTAAGTCGAGAAGCGCGCCTTTCTTCCCTTCAGCCCGTAATCCGCCGAAAACCGAGGACGAAGGGACCCGATGGGTTTCCCTCTGAATGCATTCCGCAGCACGAAGCCCCATCAAAGTGCGCGAAGCGCGCCATCTTTTCCCCAGCCAGTAATCCGCCGAAGACCGGACATCGCAGGGGCCGCCGTATGTTTGCTTTCCGGCGCACTCCGCAGGACGCAAGAAGCCCTCGCCGCACGAAGTGCGCAGCGAGGGCTTCTTGCATGTCCGAGGACGCGCCGGAAAGCAAACATACGGCGGCCCCGGACAGCGACTACAGGGCTATCGATTACCCCGTGTTTTGCAATCCTGCCGAGACGCCGGTCACAGTCGAAAGAATCAGGCTCATGTACTCGGCCTTCTTCTCCTCGGCCATCTCGTCCTGGTTCATACGCACCTCGCGAAGGGCGCGAACCTGGGCGATGGATAGGGCGTCAACATAGGGGTTACGCACGCGGACGGCGCAGCCGAGCACACGGCGGCGCTGCAGCGGCCATTCATCACCGACGATGGCAAGGACCCACTTACGGGTGAGCTGCATCTCGGTAAAGACCTTCTCGGACAGATCCTGGCGATCGCCCAGGTGCAGATACATCTTGGCGATGCGCTGGTCGGTCTTGGCGATCGACATCTCGATGTTGTCGATAAAGGTGCGGAAGAACGGCCACTCCTGGTAGGCAGCCTTAAGCTGGTCCAGATCGCCAAACTGCTCGCAGGCGGTACCCAGGCCGTACCAGGCGGCCAGATTGATGCGCGCCTGGCTCCAGCTGAAGATCCACGGAATGGTACGCAGGTCGTCGAGCGACTTGGCACCCAGACCGCGCTTGGCCGGGCGCGAGCCGATCGGCAGCAGACCGACCTCGGTCAGCGGCGTCACGGTCGAGAACCACGGTGTAAAGTCCTCGGTGTTCAGCAGGTCCAGATAGCGCTCGTGGCTTACGGCGTTGAGCTTCTCGGCCATATCCCAGAACTTCTGCGTGGTCTCGGTGTTGGTCTTCTCGACACTCGGGGCCGACTGCAAAAGCGTTGCGGCGGCAACGGACTCAACATGGCGCTGAGCCAGCGTGCGGTTGCCGTAACGGGCAAAGATGACCTCGCCCTGCTCGGTGAGCTTAAAGAAGCAGTTGACCGAACCCTTGGGCTGCGCCAGCACGGCCTTGTTGGCCGGACCGCCGCCACGGCCCACGGCACCGCCGCGACCGTGCATGAGCACCAGGTCGATATCGTTCTTCTCGGCCCACTTGGCAATGCGCTCCTGCGCGGAGTGCAGCGCGAGCATGGCCGTGGTAGGACCGGCATCCTTGGAGGAGTCGGAATAGCCCAGCATGACCTCCATGCGGCGGTTGGTCTGGGCAAGGCGCTTTTGCACCACGGGCAGCGTAAGCATCTGGTCGAGCACGTCGACGCAGCCCTCGAGGTCCTCGAGCTGCTCAAACAGCGGGATCACGTCGAGCTCGGGGACATCCTCCTCGTGTGCGAAGGACAGGTGGGCAAGCTCGAAGACGTCGGCCACATGCTGGGCGCTCTTGGTGAACGAGATGATGTAGCGGTGCGCCATCTTCTTGCCGTAGCGCTTTTGGATGGAGCCGATAGCGCGGAAGGTATCGATGACCTCGCGCGTCATGGGCTGCAGGTCGCCATGGATACCGTTCTCGTGGATATCCTTGAGGGCGCGGGCATGCACCACGGAGTGCTGACGGAACTCCATCTCGACCATATGGAAGCCGAAGGACTCGACCTGCCAGATGATGGTCTGGACCGGGCCGTAGGCGGCACGGACGGCACCGCAGGCAGCCAGCGAGCGCTGGACGACGCGCAGGTCCTCCAGGAACTCATCGGCGCTGTGGTACATGGTGTCGGTGATACGGCGCACAGTGGCGTTCAGACGGTCGGCCATGACGAGCATGACGGCGCGATGCGGCTCGTGCTCGGAGATCAGCTCGGCGCGGGCCGTGTAACGAGGGCTCATCTCGACCTGATGGTTCCACAGGTTAATGAGCTCGGCCGACGGCTTGCTGTAGGTAGCCTCGAGCGTGAGGTTGCGGCCGATGTGGCGGCACTTGTCCTCGAGCTTGAGCACCATGTGCGTAAAGTACTTGGCGGCGACCTCACGGCTCACCTTGGCGGTGACGTTGGGGTTACCGTCGCGGTCGGAACCGATCCAGCTGCCGGGATGGAAGAACGCCGGGCACAGCGGCGGCACAGTACCGGCCTTGTCGCCCAGCACCCAATCGTCAAAACGACGATAGATAACGGGGATAACGTCGAACAGCGTGTTATCGAAGATGTCGATGATGGTATCGGCTTCCTCGACCGGCGTGGGCTTCTTGAGCGCGATGGGACTCGTACGCACCAGGGCGTCGATCTCCTGCAGCATATGGCGCTCGTTCTCCACCAGGTCGGAGCCGCCCAGACGCGGACGCTCCTCCAGCAGGTTGGAGATACGGCGGATCTTGCCCTCGACGGCCTTACGACGGGCCTCGGTGGGATGTGCGGTAAAGACAGGGTGGAACTCGAGCTTGTCGAGCAGCTCGTTGGCACCCTCGACACCCAGCTCATTCACCAGCTGGTGATAGGCAACGGTAAGCTCGTTGGCAGGATCGACCTCGGTATCGGTCGACGCACCGGCCTCGCGCTCGCGCAGCTGCGCCACACGGTAGTTCTCCTCCGACAGGTTTGCCAGATGGAAAAAGCTCGTAAAGGCGCGAACGATGACCTGCTGCTTATCGAGCGGCAGGCTGTCGATCAAATCGACGACCTCACGAAATGCCACGGCAGTGGGCTCGTCGGCGGTGGGCACGCCCTGCTCGTCGACGGCTTCGTCGGCAGCGCAGGTACCGGGGTTGCCGGCATTGACCACAATCTCGGCTGTCAAAATCTTGTCGAACAGGTCCGCGATCTCGGGATCATACTCGCTAAGCACACGGCGCTCCAGGCGCAAGAACAGCGCCAGATTGTCGCGCAGCTCCTCGGGGATCTCGATCTCGGCGAGACGCTCCCTGGACTCGGCATTCGAGCCGATTCGGTTAACGAGGCGGTTGACCACGGCAGCGACGCGCGCCGCGGCTTCGGGTACAGACTGGTTGCTTAGGTTCTCAGCCACGTTTCCTCCCATTCCTCCTTCTATGCACGTAACATGCGGTATTCATTATAGGCGCTTGAGAAATACTTTCGACACTGATTGCGCTTTACCACACAAAAGTATTTTCTGCATTGCAAAGGTTTTTGCCCTAAATGGTCGTATTTCTCGGTGGGCGGCATACGTAAACGGGGGCATTCCGCATAAAAGCGAAACACCCCCGTAACAATCGCTCTCCATGAGCAGGGCACGTTAGCAGGCCCGAAGCTCAAAAAGATGCGCTACAGGCGCTCGCGAACCGCCTCGACGACGTTGTCCAGATCGGCGAGCACCTCGTCATGGCTCTGCATGTCGCGCACTTTGACCTTGCCGGCGGCAAGCTCGTCGCCACCCAGGACCAAGATGAGCTTGGCGCCTACCTTATCGGCTTGCTTAAACTGGGCCTTGAGCGAACGGCCCTGATAGTCGGCCTCGGTCACGATGCCTGCGGCGCGAAGCTCCTGCGTAATGGCAAAGACGTTCTGGCGCAGCTCCTTGCCGGCGTTGGCGACATAGACGCACGGGGCCTCATCGGCACCCAAATCGCTGCCAAAGGCCTGCAGGGCCAGCAGGGCGCGCTCAAAACCGACAGCGAAGCCGACGCCTGCCGTGGGCTTGCCGCCCTCGAGCTCGACCAAGCCGTCATAACGACCGCCGCCACCGATGGAGCCGACGCCGGCGCCGGGAGCCTCGACCTCAAAGACGGTACGGGTGTAGTAGTCCAGGCCACGCACCAAGGTGGGGTCCTCGACATATTCGATGCCGGCGGCATCCAGATAGCGCTTGACCTGCTCGTAGTGCTCGCGGCACTCGTCGCACAGGTTGTCGCCCATCAGCGGGGCGTCGGCCATGATCTCGCGGCAATGGTCGTTCTTGCAGTCGAAGGCACGCAGCGGGTTGAGCTCGGCGCGCTCGCGGCACTCGTCGCACATCTCGTCGGCGTGATCGAGGATAAACTGCTTGACCTGCTCGCGGTAAGCCGGACGGCACTGGGCGTCACCCATCGAGTTGATGAGCAGACGGAGCTTGGAAAGGTCGAAGCCCAGGCGCTTGTAGAACTCCATGAGCATGATGATGCACTCGGCGTCGGCAGCCGGATCGGGAGCGCCGAGCCACTCGATGCCCACCTGGTGGAACTGGCGCAGACGGCCCTTCTGGGGACGCTCGCCACGGAACATGGCCTCGGCATAGTACGCCTTAAAGGGCGTGGAGCCCTGGGGCACCAGGTTGTTCTCCACGACGGCGCGCACGACGCCGGCCGTGCCCTCGGGGCGAAGTGCCAGGCGCTGCTTGGGCTTGAGTTTGGTGTCGGTGCCCTCGGTAAAGACGCGCTCCAGGTTGGCACCGCTGAACACGCGGAACATCTCCTTGCGCACGACGTCGGTCGACTGGCCGATACCGTGGACAAACACGTCAACCTGCTCGATCGCGGGCGTCTCGATGGGCTTAAAACCAAACGGCTCGAACACGCCGGCCGCAATCTGCTGCATCTTTTGCCAGGCGCGCATCTCGGCGCCGATAAGGTCGCGGGTTCCCTCCGCCTTCTGTGCCTGCATGGGCAAACACCTTTCTTTTGTATCGCGTCATAGGTAGTGGTCATTATACGGCACAAAAACAAAACGCGGCGGGGGGGGGGGGGGGGGGGGGGGGGGGGGGGGGGGGGGGGGGGGGGGGGGGGGGGGGGGGGGGGGGGGGGGG
>CAJMSG010000002.1:0-39242 GCA_905216105.1 uncultured bacterium
TGCACACGTGCCATCTTCTAGTTCCCCCTCGTAGTCGTTTGAACGTTCGGGATACTTTAGCACAGTGGAGCGCCAGGCGCGACCGCATCACGGTAAAACTCGACTGCGCCGCTATGATTTACAGGATGGTTACATGGGGGAGGGGTTTACTCCTCCGGCAGGTCCAAGTCTGCGAGCGACGGCATTAAGCTTTCCAGGCGCTTGATCTCTTCGTCGAACATGGCGTTGAGCTGTTCTTGCTTGACCTCGAGCTCGTTTTGCATGTCGGCTTCAGCGGCGGCGGACTTGTCCGCAAAGGCGTCAAAGTCCCCCTGCTTGCGACCGAGAATCGACATGATGCGCTCGTCAATCGTGTCCTTGCACAGCAGACGGTAGACCAGCACGTTGCGCGACTGTCCCATGCGGTACGCGCGCGAAATGGCCTGGTTTTCGATTGAGGGCTTGTACTGTGGCTCGCACAGCACGACGACGCTCGCCGACTGAATATTAAGGCCCGTGCCGCCCGACTGAATCTGCGCCACCAGGACAGAGCCTGCGGGCGCCGCGTCAAACGAGTCGATAATCTGTTGGCGTTTATTGAGTGGGGTAGAGCCGCTAATGGGGCCGTAGCACGCACTTCCAAACGCCGAGCGCACCACGTCGATGGTGTCGTGGAAGAACGAAAACACCAGGACCTTGCGGTTTTCGTCCTTGGCATCGGCGACAATCTCGCGCAGACGTTTGAGCTTGGACGAGTCGCTGGGGTCTGGGGCATTCCACGACAGCCGTCGGATCTTCATCGGGTTTCGCATCCGCAGGGTTAGGTAGTACTGCTGGAGTTCCGAAGATCCCATCTGGCACCACTCGCTATTTTCGATAAGGTCGGGCAGCTCCGAGAGTACGTCCTCGCGCTTGCGGCGGTAGTAAACCGGCGCCAGAGCATCTCTGAACTCCGCCGAACTAAATCTGCTGGCGTGTTTGCCTGCTTCGCGCGCCGCTTTTTTATTGAGGTGCGACACAAGCCCGATCATCTCGTCGACCTTGTTTTCGAGCGGCGTACCCGACATAAACAGAATGCGCTTGGCCTGCTTGCACAAGTTGAGCGTGTTGATGCTTCGCTTGGCGCTTGGATTTTTAATGTAATGGGCCTCGTCGACGACGACCAGGTCGAGTTTCACTGACGGGTCCAGCTCAATATAGCTCGTGCTCTCGTAATTGGTGACGCCCACATCCAGTCCGTCCAGCCATGTCCTTGCTTGGAGATCCTTTGTGGGCCCGTGGATTTTAATGCACGTAAGGTCGCTGTGCTTGCGTACCTCGCGTACCCAGTTTTCGAGAACACTGGCGGGGCATATGACCAAAAACTTCTTGGCGCCCTTGTTTTTGAGTGCGGTCATCGTGGCGATTGCCTGGACCGTCTTGCCCAGTCCCATCTCGTCACCCAGCAGCACGTTGTTCTGATGCAGAATGTAACGAACGCCCCACGTTTGGTACGTACGGAGCTCACACTTAAGTCCCGTGGTATCAAACGTCGTCGTTTTAATCTGGTTGGCGAGCTTCTCGGGCAGGCCGTAGCCGTTGGAGGTCGAAGAAAACGCTTCGGGAATGATTTTCTCGAGCAGGTTATAGACGCGGATAGGGTCGGCTTCGAAGAGCTTCCACACTGTTTTCTCGTCCGGCTCTATGAGGTCGCGCTTAGCGTAACCGTTGATCTTTTTGAGCTCTGCGCCGCCTGTGAGATCGTTGAGCTTTTCGTATGCGCTGTAAACAGCATCGTGATCCTTACAAATAAGCCAGCTATACGCATCGAGCGCCGGCATGAGCTGGTCTTGCAGTTTCGAAAATTCTTGGGCAATGCGCGCCGACACGGCCTTAGTCTCGTTGAGCAGATCTTCGAGCTCAAAGTGTTTATAGACTTTCTGAAGAAGTGCTGTGTCCTCTGGCTTTTTATTGTCGGGGGTCAGTTTTATCTTGCCGCTTTTGGCAAGCATGTCGACCTGCTGCTCAATGGCCTCAACGATTCTGCCGGCAGCGCCCTCGCTAATGCCGTTGATGCGGCTCAAGCGGGAGCGTAGCCAATAGCCTTCCATAAGCTGCTTTTCAGGGCCAAATCCTCTTTCATATATGATCTGGCCGAGCGTCGTATACCCGGCATCCTTGATGCACTTGACGCGAACGCCTGGAACCAAGTCCTTGAGGATGTCGACCGATTGCTCGGAAACGCAGCACAAAGCATCGGCGTGGCGGACCTTGTTTGCTTGCTTGCGGATCGGGGGCTCGCTGCGTCTAAGCTCTTTTTCCAGTTTAGAAATTGCGCTTCCGGGAATTTTGCCTTCAGCGCTATAGACGGCAGCTTCAATTTCGTCCCTATTGGGTTTTGCGTCGGCTGCAAAGAAGTTCTCGCCGGCGTCCTCGGCGATAACCCTTATGGCCCTTTGCTTGGTTTCCGGTCCAAGTGGGATGCTTGGGTCCATGCCGAGGATACCGTTCGCCTGAAGACGGCCATCTTTTATAAACTTGCTATTGGAGTTGTCCGTAAATTGCACGAGGCGTCGATACGCCGCTTCTGTCGCCTGCTTATCGGTGGCATTCAGCAGAAGCCAGCGGAGCCTGCCACTGTTTTGGCCTACAAGGCCGCAGGCATTCGGAATGTCGTGGGCGTCACGTATTGCGGATTCGTAGAGTTCAGCAAGTAAGGCGGACTTATAGTAGCGGGCGGCCAAAAAGAGCGCGTCGCGCATATGGGTACTCTTTGGGCTGGGATGATAAAGCTCGCGGATTGCGTGAGCGCATTCATTTGCCAGGCGGACGAGCTCTTTAACGTGCTGGTCGTCTTCTGCCAATTCGCCACGACAGTAGAGGTCGTATGCCGTCTTGATCTTCTGATCTGCCAACTTCTTTTGCGTGCTCGCCGGTGTTTGAAGGTCGACGATTTTAATCCGTCGAAGTTCCTTGTTCAGCGTGTCCGTTTCGGCTTGTGCGATCGCGTTCCTAAAGTTTTCGGGTCCGTATATCGTGGCCTTCGAAATAACCTCGATATCGCCCAGTAGCTCCTGGGCCTTCGAGACGACTGCTTTTGCTTCGCTGGGGCTAAACGGTCTTGCCATTACGGACTCCTGATGATGTGCGGACAAGTTGAGATGCGTTAGGCGGGCGGCGTGACCGCGCGACAGGTCCATTTTAATTGCCTTGGTGCCAAGGAAAATGAAAGGGTCATCAAGTGTGCGCGATTGCCGTTCACCGATTAAAACTACCGCTCATCTGCATATGCACAGTTGATTTGTTGCACAACAAAATGTTGTTAAACAAAAACACGCTCAAGTGGCGTATCAAGTAATCATTGGCATAGTTCTTCCTTATTTCCAATGCGGCCAGTAGGTTGTTTGGGGAATCTTGGGGGTCGTTTCTGTATGAATAAAAATGCTACGAGCGTTGCAAATGATTCGATGGATGTAGTCGCGTACTACGAGTCGCTTATTTTAGATGCGGTCGCTCAGGCCGATGCTCCGCTTCATGAAGCGCTGGTACGCTCGAGCGTGTATCGCACCATTAATGACTCATACGAGCGAGCGCTAGCCCAACTAGTTATAGATGGTGAACTTTTGTACGCCAACGGCGAGTACAGCCTGGCGCCAGATGCGGCCATGGAGGCAGCGGGGCCGGTGTCTTCGGATTTCGTTGAGTCCAACGCTGTCGAGCTTGAAGCCGTTGATAGCGAAGATGTTGACGATACTGCTGTTGATGGCGAGGTCGCTGAGCCTGAAGCAATTGACAATGCCATCGTTGATGACGAGGACACCGAGTCCGAAGAAGCTGTGCTTGAGGCTGCCGAAGACGATACGCTTGAGGCTGTCGAGGATATTGGCGAGCTAGAGGATTCCGAACACGTTCAGCCCGAAGCGGATGAAGCCGCAGAAATTGAATCCTTCGATGTGGATGTGCCGGAGTCGACGGACGCTCAGCCCGAGTTCGCGGAGCCTGCTATTCCCGAGCCCCCTGCGCCTAAGGCTTGCGGTCCCATTTCGTTGCGCGCGGATTCGACCCTTAAGCAGTTGAAGGTTAATGGGCGCAGCTGGCCTATCCCTGTTGCCGTGGGCGTTTCGTATGATAGGAAGCCGGCTGACGGCTTATCCCTCATGGGATATGAGCCGGCAGCTGAGACCGTGGCGGTGGCCGGTCCGCAAGAGCCAGTACAGGCAGAGCAAGGGGAGTCCATCCAACCCGGACGTCCCGAACTCACACTGTCTTCCGAGCCACAGCAGCTGTCCATTTCCTTCTCTGACAGTATTGAGTCCGTGAAGGCCGTTGCTGAGCCCGAACCGGTCGCCGAACCTGCACCTGTCGCCGAGCCTGAGCAGCCCGCGCTTGCGCTCGAGTGTGAACCCGAGCCTGCAAACGAACTCGCGTCCGTTGAAGAGCCTGAGCCCGAGCTTGAGGCCATGCCCACATCCGCGCTAGAGCCTTCCGAGGATGCCGTTAAAAAGCTTGAGCGTCCCAAGTACCTGAGCGGTTGGGACGACCCGCGCTGTGTGTTTGATACCGAGACCCAGGTTGCCTTCCTCGACAAGCATGAGATTCACGATGTGTTTTGCCTTGTGCGCAAGCTAGGCAAGGCTGAGGACGAGGCCTTACGCACTGCTTTCGAAAAACAGCTCACCGCCTATGCTTTGCCGCTTTCTCCGCAGTATCGCGCGCAGGCGCCAGAACTCGGCAGGCTCTCGGGCAATGCGAAGCTGGCGTTTGACATTTACGGTAATCTGCGCAGCATTGGGCGTGATTACCGTGCATTCGCCAACATCAAAGGACCGATTAGCGAAACACTCAGCACGGTGTATACGAGTGGCGGCGCGCCGCTTTCGCTGTGGAACCTTTCGATTACTCCGGCAATTCAGCGAAAATTAAAATGGACCCTTAAAATCTACGACCTGCCTACGCTGCTCACCTACAATGCAACTGCGTTACGGAGAAGCGGTCTCACCTCTTCTGAGGTTGGTTCGATTATCGATGCTTTAAATGAGTGGCAATCGGGTCGTTTGCAGCTGGGAAAAACCAAATATGAAATGGAACTTGCCCGCCGGGCTGCAATAGGGGGCTGGTATCCAGCTGCTGGCACGCCGCTCGAGCGCGTCGAGGCAGTTAACCGTCTTGTCGGGAAGACGATTAACCGTCTGCAGCGCGAAGGCCTTGCCGTAAACGAGCCTTCGTTCCGCCTGCTCTTTTGTACCAGGCTGGCGGGTAAGCTTGCGACGGGCGCTAGCGAAGAGGACGCCGTCAATTCGGCGCTTGTGAGTCTCAAAAGTGAATATCCCGCCTTCAACGCAGCGATAAAAACGTTTGAGCGCCTGGAGTTTGAACTGCCTCAAGATCGAGAAGATATTGAGTCCAGTGATACGGAATCTACCTGCGAAAATGCCAATTCGGCAGACGACGTTATTGCGTCGGTCGATGAGGTCCAACCGGGCGGCAAGGTGGATGCTCAGACGGAAGCGCTTGAAGTGCAGTCCGCTCACGAGTCTGAACAACCGCCGGTGCAAGATCTTACGCTGGAACAGGCACTTAAGCTTGCCATCGGCCAGGACATTGCAAAGTTCAACAGGTGGTTCGCGGACCTCGCATACCAGGACCGCATCCTGATGGGATATATGCTCATCGATGACAAGCCGGCTCGCTGGATGGATAATCTTGGCAAGTCTGCTTGGAAAATCCGCGAGCGCTACGATGCCCTTATGGCGGGGCGTCCAACGTTTGATGTCGATGCATTTGGCCCACTCTTTCATACATATAAGCTTTCTGCCGAGGAGTTTTACGGCTTTACGCAAACTGCGCAGCCTGCCTATCTGTATATGAAGCGCGTATACGGACAGGGCACCATCCCGCTTAAATATGCACAGGTCGATAAGGACCTTGCGCCATCTGTTTGCGATGCGGTTCGCGCGTACTTTGCGAGCATGGAAGCCGAAAACGCTGATGAACCGGCCGAGGAGAGGACCGCGCCTGCGGAGCAGACTGTCGCGCCGACACCGGAGCCCGAGCCAGCGACCGAGCCCGCGCCGACACCCGATCCCGAGCCAGACCAGATGCCTGACTCTGCCGCTCCGGAGCCAACTTCCGCCCCGGTCCCACAACAGCCGGCAAAGCCCTTTACCGGCAAAATCGAAGACCTCACCGGCAAAGGCCCTATGTCTATCGAGGCGTGGCTGGCGTTGCTGCCCGCCGACGATGCCGACCTGCTGCGTTGGGTCTTTAGCGACAAGCCCCTTATGGATTACCCTCGCAAGCCGGCCGGACTCGGTCCTCTGCGTCGACGTCGTGATGACCTGATTAGCAACCGTCCGCAATTGGACGAGGATCAGTTTAGTTCGTTTTACACGTGTTACGACCTAACCGTGGAGACGTTTTGCGAGATAACGCAGGCGTCTCCGATGGCCTTTGGCTATCTGAAGGCCATTAAAGTCTCGAACAGGTTTAGTCTTCGCCGCGCCGCCAATGATCCGACATTGCCGCAGGAGTGGCGTGATAGGATAGCGCAGCTGCACCGCCGTCCTGTCGCGGATACGCTTCGAGCGCCTGTAAACATCGAAAAGGACAACGCCTCTCAGCTCGAGCAGATCGCGCGTAAAAAGCTGGGCAGCTTCTCCACTCGCTGCGCCGCGCTGCGTGCCTTTGCCGAGACCGGAGCTGTTGAGGAATATCACACGCTCAAAGACATCCGCATCAAGTACCAGCGGTTTTTGAATGATAACAAGTGCGGCTTTAAACAGATGTTGATGATGCCTTCCGAAGACACCAAGTGCCTTAACGAATTACGCGGCACCGGAAGTTTTTTGGTGGCGCGTGGCAACAAGATACGCTCCTACAAGATTGACAACCGCCTTACGTCCGAGTTGCGTCGGGTCTTAACGCTCGCCGCCGGGCGCAATATCGAGTGCGGCGCGGGTCTTATCCTGCGCGAGAACAAGGAGTTGTGCGACCTATACGACGTTCGTGATGACGAGGAGCTCTACGAGATTATCCGCACGTACGTGCGCCCGGATACGGTGCACGGTTTGCGGACTGTTATGTCTCCCGTGATACGCTTGGGCGAGACGGATCGCAAGCGTCAGATGCTCGATGTGCTGCGCGACGCGGGCACCGAGCTGTCGCGCGAGGAGTTTGCCCAGCGCTACGCGGACAAGTACTGCATAGACACGAAGACGGTTCGCAGCAACTACCTGCGCGACATGAATGCATATCTGCGCAACGATCGCTACTCGTATGTCGATGTCGACCTTTCTGCCGAGCAGCACCAATTCATCAAGGACATGGTGACCGAAGACTACGTATCGCTGCCGTACGTCAGGGCGAGCTTTATTGCTAAGTTTGGCTCCACGTCCGGTCGTCTCATTAACGATCAGACGCTCGCGCCCCTGGGCTTGGAGGTCTCGAGGGACCTGATCGTTAAAAAGGGAGTTGACCTGAGGAAATCGTTTGAAAATCTGCTTATGTCGCGCGATAGCTTTGCCTATGGATCGCCGGGGTTTGGCGATGAAGTCATTAACCACCAGGACTTTAGGCTGGCAATAGCTCAGCTGCTACGCAACTTCACCTTTATCGAGTGTAATCACGGTTCATTTATTTCGCTCAAGCACCTAGAGGAGTCGGTGGGAATTCGACGTATAGACCTAAGCTCATATGCATATGCCGTTTCTGGTCGTACGGAGTCGGGCGTGCCATTTACAGTGGCAAGCCTGCGCAAGCAGGGCTTTGAGCACAAGCTCGATGCTGTGGCAGAGGAGTGCGGCTTTGACGATGCGTTTTTCGACTCGATTGTTGTGTACGGGCTGCCGCAAGAACAGATTAGGCGCACCCGCTTTGGCGGCACCTACATGTTCTGCCGAAAGGAAGGGAGTTTCTCCGTTGCCGATGCGGTCGAATATGTCGCCAAGCAAAAGGGCCCCATTGGTGTAGACGACCTTATCGATGCGTTCCAGGACGATTACGGTGTGGTCGTTACCGCTTACGACATCAACAGGGCGGTCAAGGACAAAGACCTGTTCTACAACGAGGACCTGGGCATGGTCATGCCCAACAAGGAAGCGAATGCAGCTTACCTGAGCGAGCTGTATATCAATAACAACCAATAGGAGGAGTCAACATGAACCTGCTCGAGATGATCGGCGACGGCGTCAACATTAAGCCGACCGGTGCCAACCACAAGATCGTGATCGACGGCAAGCCCGAGATGTATCCCGTCTACAGCATTAAGCTCGACTACCTGCGCTACAACGTGCAGAACGACCGTATTGCCTCCTGGATCAGCCGCTACAAGGCCGAGCATGGCGAGGGCGCGTTTAACGAGCTGGACGTCGCGGCCTGCAATGACATCATCGAGGGCTTTATCGTCGACAGCAACAAGGATGCCATCGAAAAGACGCAGCGCAGCATTGCCCTGCGTTCGCAAGAGCGTCCCGGCGTGGTGCTGGCCGACGGCCTGATTGTCGACGGCAACCGTCGCTTTACCTGCCTGCGTCGTCTTGCCGCCGAAAACCCAAGTTTTGGCTGGTTTGAGGCTGTTATTCTTCCCGAGAGCCTGGGTAACGATTCCAAGAAGATCAAGATGCTGGAGCTTTCGATCCAGCATGGCGAGGAAGAGAAGGTTGGCTACGACCCGGTCGACCGCCTGGTGGGCATCTACAACGACATCATCAGCTCCAACTTGCTTTCGAAGGAAGAGTACGCCCAGTGCATTGGCGTTGAGCCCAAGGAGCTCGAGAAGGAGATTGTAAAAGCCCGCTATATGAACGAGTTCTTGGAGTTTGCCAACGCCAAGGACCAGTTCCACCTGGCGCGCGAGCTCAAGGTTGCCGGCGTTATCAACGATCTGCAGGGCGTGCTAAAAAAGTGCAAGAGCGACGATCAGGAAGAGGACGTTAAGAACATCGTCTTTGCCAACATGATTGCCGAACCGCAGGGCGACATTGTGCGCTTTGTCCGCAAGATGAAGCCGATTCTGGAAGGCCCCGATGCGGACCGCTTTATCGAGCGCGAAAACGAGCTGGCCTTTGAGGTTGCCGAGCGCCTGAAGAACAAAGAGGTCGTGACCTCGACCGATATCGCCGAGATTCGCGACGATGTTCAGCTGGCGACGACCTTCCGTGAGGTTATGGAGTCGGCCGAGAACACCACCAAGATGAACAAGGCCCTCAAGTCGCCTTCGCTTTCGATTATCCGCGCCATCAAGGACCTCGATCAGGTGGAGGAGTCCACCTTTGGTCTGCTGCCTGCGGATGAGATCGCCAATATCGCTGCTGAGGTTGCCAAGCTCGAGGCCAGGGTGCATATGATCAAAGACAAGATTGCGTACAAGATGGGCGGCGAGGAAGCCTAAATGAAACTCCGCCTCTCGTATAGCGACGGCATTTCCGTCGTCCCGCTCGACATGACGGTTGAGCAGCTGCGCCGTGAGCCGGTCTGGAAGATCCGGCTTTCGGCGCTGCGCCGCTATGCGCCGAGCTATCGAGAGGCGGACGTGCTCTTTTCTCTGGGGATTGACGATCCAGGCGCCAAGCGCGTTGTTGAGCTGCTGCAGCAGGCGGCAAACTTTGGCGTGGACTGCGAAATTGACCCCGACTTGTTGCGAGGCCTTACGGCGCGCGAGGACTATCTGCGTGAGAAGGCACGCGTGGGCCTGCTGATTAAGGCGCACGACGCGTCGGTGGCCGATCGCTTCGATGAGTTCTGCCGCGCCGAGGATGTCCTAATGCAGCGACCGCTCAAGGACCGCCAGCTGTGGGACGCGTTCTTTATGAGTGCCATGGGCCGCAGCGCCAATTTCTCCGTTCCCGGTTCGGGCAAGACGGCTTCGGTCCTGGGCACCTTTGCCTATCTGCGCCAGCGCGACCTGGTCGACCGTATCATCGTGCTTTCGCCCAAAAACGCCTTTGGCTCGTGGCGTGATGAATGGGTGGCTTGCTTTGGAGCCGACCGCCCGTTGCGCTCGCTGTGCTTCCACGACCCCGAGTTTCGTGGTCGCTCCACGCGCGATAAGTGCAGCACCCTGCTGTTCGACTACAAGCGCTACGACATGATTTTGCTCAACTACGAGTCGGTCGCGCTGGGGGAGGCTGCTGCCCGTATTGCGGCCGATCGTGCCCTGGTGGTGTTTGACGAAGTCCATAAGGTGAAGCGCGTGGGCGGCAAACGTGCGGCGAGTGCGGTACAGATTGCCGCGGCGTCTCCATATTTTATTGCACTGACGGGTACGCCGATTCCCAATTCGTTTGAGGACCTGTACAACCTGCTCCATTGCCTGTGGCCGTGCGATTACAGCTGGTACTTTGGCATGAGCGCCAATGCCCTTAAGTCCACGAGCGAGGATGACGTTGAGCATATCAACGAGTCCATCGCGCCGTTCTTTTGTCGCACCAACAAGTACCAGCTGGGCGTTCCTCAGGCCAACGAGGACCATTTGGTCGATGTGCCGGTGGACCGCTGGGAGCAGCAATTGTTCCAAAAGGTGCTGCGCACGCTTTCGGGCGAGCCGTTCGAGATGATCATTCGCCTGCTGCAACTTTCGTCCGACCCGCGCATGCTGGCCGAGGACCTGAGCGCCGGCGACTATGCCGACCTGTTCGATGGCGAGGTACTGGCGGGTGCGGGCAAGGCACTGGAAGGTCTGCAGGTGGATGACCGGCCCACAGCCAAGATGGTCGCCTGCCTGGATTTGGTCGAATCGCTGGTGGCCCAGGGCAAGTCGGTCATCGTGTGGTGCATCTTTAAGCGCAGCATCCGTAATGTGGTGCACGAGCTGCGCGAGCGCGGCATTACGGCCCGCGCCATTAGCGGCTCGACCGACATGCCCACGCGTGCCCGCGTCATCGATTCGTTTAAGGCGGGGGAGACGAGCGTGCTGGTTACCAACCCGCACACACTGGCAGAGTCGGTCTCGCTCCACAGCGTGTGCCACGACGCCGTCTACTTTGAGTGCAGCTACAACCTGGTGCACCTGCTGCAGTCCAAAGATCGCATTCACCGCCTAGGCCTGCCGCAAGAACAGTATACGCAGTACCACTACCTGCGCGCTGTGTACGAACGCCGCGGCGGGCCCTGGTCGCTCGACCGCAACATCTACGAGCGATTGCAGCACAAGGAGCAGGTCATGCTCGACTCGATCGACCGCGGCACGCTGGAGCCCGGCTATACCGACGAGCGCGATCTGGAGCTCGTGTTTAAGGGCCTGTTTGATAACGAGGAACAGCGGAGCGAGGTCAACGACCAGGACATCGCGGACGATACGCAAGAACGCAAGGAGATGTAAACGATGCAGAAAGCCTTTCCCATCTTTGCCATGGAGTTGTTTTGCGACGGCTGGCTGTTTTTGACGCATTCCGATGTGACGTGGGATGGGTCGTCGCACGCCGTTAAGCGCATTCGTATCAATGCTGACAAAAGTGAGCGGCTCCTGAGCCATGCGCGCGAGCACTTTACGGATGTTCCGAGCAACATCGATCTGTGCCAATACGTCGGTACCACGCTAGAAGAGCTCGAGAAGCATGCCGAGCCGGTTGTTCCCCGCGACGTTGTTTCGCCCCGTCTGCAGTTGCTGTTTGAGGGCGACTTGACGCCCATTACGCTGGTGCAGCTCATGTGTGTGGGCGACTGGCTTTCGGTACGTCAAGGCAATGAGGGCGAGATCCGCGTTACCTACGACGAGCGTCTGGCTCAGCAGATTTCTGGGTTCGGCCTGTTTATGGCGAGCTTTGTCGAGTCGCTTTGCTCGCAAAGCACTATGTTGAGTGACGGTTCGCTTGCCACGGTGTTTGAGGCAAGGCCGGCATCGGAGCCTGGCATATGCGCGTTTTTGGAGATGGGCGAAGCGGCTCCCGTGGAGCCTGAACCCGAGGAGGCGCTCGGTGTTGAACCGGAGCCCGAGTCTGAGCTCGAGACGGCGTCTGAGCCCGAGGAGTCTCCTGAATCAGAACCGGAGCCCGAGCCAGAGTCTGAGCCCGTGCAAACGTCAGGGCCTGCACCGGAGCCTGCTCCCGAGCCCTCTGCAAAAGAGCAGGAAAAGCTGCGCATCGCTCGAAAGGTTAAGGAAGCGCGAGACAAGATGGAAGAGCTTGACAAAGCACGCGTCGCTTTGCTCAACCAGCTGCTTGTCCTGCGTCATAAGCATGAGCAGCTTTCCGATCAACGTGGTTGGAATACGATAGTCGAGATGGGAGAAATCGGCAGGCAGATCGATGCGCTGAGCGGCAAAGTCGACCATCTCGATGAACAGCTCCGCGACGCGCGCCTTGCCTACGCCGAGACCCGCGCAGCGTCGCTGCAAGCGCTTAAGGAACTAGGTCAGTAAGGCAGCAACAACCCTCACGACCCGGTACTTAAACGGTATGATTGGAAGGCATGTTTGCATCGCCCCGATGCAAATAAAAAGGCCCGAACCCTTGGAGTGTGTCCTGTGGATAACACCGATAAAATATCGCTGGGAGGCGTGCTCACGCGCGAGCAGTTTTTGCTGCCCGAGATGCGTATCGTCGCTGCGTTGCGCCTGGAGGGCGTGAGCGACGACGAGATCATCGCGCGCGTGAAACACGACAACCTGTTTCAGTATCCCACCGAGCGCATGCTGGCCGACCGCGCCCGCGTGTGTCTACGCCGCTTCGATGCCGTAGCGCTCGACGAGGCGCAGTGCGCTGCCCGCGGTATCGACAAAGATGCTGCCGATCAAGCGGTCATGCGCATTATGGACCTTATCGCCAACGGCATGCCCGACCAGGCAGCCCAGGCCAACCTATTTGCCATGATGTGCCGCTACACCATGGTCCGCGAGCTCATTCAAGTGGAAATTGGCGAGCGCATGGCTAGCTTCGACTACAACTTTACCGACATTGACCTCAACGCGTTTGTCACCCGTTTTCAGGTTGAGCATGCCGAAGCTGTCAAATGGTCGGACGCCACGCTGGAACGCATTAAGGGCACCCTGCGTCAGATTCTGCGCAGTGCCGGTTTTAAGGCATCGCAGCGCACCGACGCGCTCCAGCCCCTGCTGCTCGACCCCGATGTAGAGCAGGCCATTCGCGACCTGGGCGACATGGACGCCCTGGCCGCACTCACCGGGCAGGTGATGTAGCCCATGACAATAAACCAGCCGCACATTCGCCCACGTAACCGCGCCGAGCGCATCCATGAGGACTTTGACCATCGCCGCGAGGCGCTGCGCGAGCGCCTGCAAGACCAGGACTTCTTGGCCAACAAGGGCATTGGCAACGAGATCGGCTTCTACACGTTTTGCTACGACCCTTCGCTGGAGTTTGAGTGCCGCGCCTATGTGGACGAGCTCATAGCAGATGCCCAGGCCGGCAAGCTTCCGTGCAATCTGGAGGTCTTTAACCTGTACGACGTGATGCTCGACATCTGCGAGCAGCGCCGTATTCTGCGTGCGATTCCCCGACGCGAGGCAAAGATCGGCTCGGAGGCCCAGATCAAAGAGCTCCAGAAGCCCTGCAGCTCCAAGAGCTTTGCCCAGTACCTCCTGGAGCATACCCAGCCACATCAGCCCGGCGACGTGATCTTGCTCACGGGTGTGGGCGAGGTCTTTCCGCTGCTGCGCGTGCATAACCTACTCAACGACATGTTTGCCGATTTTGATACCGTGCCCGTCGTTGTCATGTACCCCGGCAGCTTTGATGGCTACCAGCTCAAGTTGTTTAACAGAGAGAGCGCCAGTAACTATTACCGCGCGTTCGATATTTCTTAGGAGCGACAGATGATCATCCAAGACCTGTTTTCCAAGGACATCAACCGTTCCATCAACGGCGTCGTTAAGGTGCAAGATGCCAGCGACGATTCGGTTCGCCAAGAGCTCGACGAGTACGTGGTGACGCGCGAACTGCGGGGCCATTTCTCTCGCTTCTTTGACTCTTACGAGCGTGCAATTGACGAGTCCACCGATAAGATCGGCGTTTGGATTAGTGGCTTCTTTGGCTCAGGTAAATCGCATTTCCTTAAGATGCTCTCGTATTTGCTGCAAAACGATGAGGTCGCCGGTAAGCCCGCCATCGATTACTTCGAGGACAAGATTTCGGATCCCATGGTGGCCTCTAAGATGCGCCGCTGCTGCAACGTTCCTACCGAGGCAATCCTGTTTAACATCGACAGCAAGGGCGGCCATTGGAAAGAGGGCGATACCTTACGCACGGCCCTGCTGCGCGCCTTCGAGCGTGTGTTCTTTGAGCATCTGGGCTTTTTTGGCGAGGACCTTAAGCTTGCGCGTCTAGAGCGACATATCGACAGCAAGGGCAAGACACAGGAGTTCCGCGCTGCCTACGAGCGCATCAGTGGTGGCAATTGGCTCGAGGACCGCGAGAGCTATAGCTACTTTGAGGACGCCATCGTCGAGGTCCTGCAAGAGGTCTTGGGCATGAGCGAACAGACCGCACGCCACTGGTTCGATGGCTCCGAGGATGACGCTATCGCTTCTGATGCCTTTGTTAACATGGTTAAGCACTATGTCGACAAGCGCGCTGCAGAATGCGGTGGCGAGTTCCGTCTATTGTTTATGGTTGACGAAGTGGGTCAGTTTATTGGCTCCGATGCTGGTGTCAGCAAGGACCTCATGCTGTCGCTGCAGACACTTGTGGAGGGCTTGGGCAATCGCTGCGGCGGTCGCGTGTGGGTCATGGTAACCAGCCAGGAAGCCATTGATGGAAACGCGATGTTCGTTGGCAGCGACTTTTCCACGATTCAAGGTCGTTTTAACACGCGTCTTTCGCTCTCCAGTTCTAGTGTGGACGAGGTTATCCAGCGCCGTGTGCTGCAAAAGAACAACTCTGGCGTGGCTAAGCTTGAGCAGGGCTACGAAGCCCAGAGCGCCGTACTCAAAAATATATTTGCCTTCGACGGCTCGCGTAGCGACCTGATCGGCTACTCCAGTCGCAAAGACTTTACGGACAGCTATCCCTTTGTGAACTATCAGTTTAAGGTGATGCCCGACGTTATGACCGAGGTGCGCAAGCACGGCGTTAAGGCAAAGCATATGTCAACGGGCGAGCGCTCCATGCTTTCGGCTTTCCAGGAATCGGCTCAGGCCATCCAAGAGCAAGAGCTGGGCGCCCTAGTGCCGTTTTGGCGCTTCTTTGATACTATCGCCAAGGATTTGGAACATGGCGTGATTCAGACGGTGACGCGTGCGGAGCGTGCAGCGGAAGACGGTCTTGGCCTTCAGACCGAAGACGTCAAGATTCTTAAGCTGTTGTACTTGATCCGCTATATCGATTACATCAAGTCCAATATCGAGAATATTTCCATCCTTATGGTCGATCGTATGGACGTGGACAAGGTCGCTCTTAAGAGTTGCGTTAAAGACTCACTCGACCGCCTGGTGCGCGAGAACTATGTGGCTCGTCAGGGTGATACCTACAATTTCCTTACCGATGAGGAACAGCGCATCTCGCGCATTATTAACGATACGTCGGTAGATGCGGCCCTGATTATCGAAGGTATTAAAAAGACGATCTTCGAAGGCGTCTACAAAGATAAAAAACTGCGCGTGGGAGCAAATGATTTCCCCTTTGATCGCTATGTAGACGATTCGGCCTATGGCGTGGTTCAAGGCGGTATGAAGCTTAACGTGGTCACAGTGGCAAACGACCTCTCACGTGCCGATGATGCCGAGCTTGCCGTTAAGTCTGCCAACATTGCGCTGGTGGTGCTTGCCGACGACGTGGACTACTTCGATGACCTGCAGAATGCGGCTAAGATTCGCAAGTACCGCAAGACCATCAATACCGAGGAACTGCAGCCTTCGACCCAGCAAATTGTCCAGGCAAAGATGAAAGAGGCCTCGTACGCCGAGCGCGAGGCGACGGAGCTGCTGAAAGAGGCCGTGTTGCACGCCCGCGTGGCCGTAAACGGCTCCATGGTCAATATTCGCGCCACCAAGCCTGCCGACGTGTTCGAGCAGGCCTTGTCTAAGCTGACGGATGCCATCTTTACCAAGGCCGACTACATCGCCGACCCTGCCAAGACCGATGACGACATTCGCGCCACGCTGCGCGGTGCCAACCAGGTGGCGCTCGACGGCCAGAGCTCCCAGAACGCCCGCGCCGAGAAGGAGGTCGCGGACTTTTTGCATCTGCAGACGCGTATGTCGCTTAACACGACCATGGGCGACCTGCAACGCAAGTTCCAGAACGCCCCCTATGGCTGGCGCGTAATCGACATTGCCAACGTGGTGGCGCAGCTGGTGGTTTCGCAGCGCGCGACCATTACGGCTGCCGGCGCCAATGTTGCCCCCGCGGATCTGCGCATGGTTACCCTCCTGCGCAAGGATGCCGACAAGGCCCAGGTGCGCGAGCGCGTTAAGATGAGCGATGAACTCATCAAGAAAGTCAACAGGGTGCTGCGCGAGACCTTCGATGCCAAGCGCGACATCACCAACGAGGACGAGCTTACCGACACCGTGGTCGAAACGCTTAAGGGCTTTAAGAACGAGTGCGTGGAACTCACGAACAACAACTTTACGGGCCTGGCCCCGGCCTATCCCTACCCGGGCCTAAAGGTGCTGGAGGACGGCATTAAGCTGACCACGCGCCTGCTGGACAACCGGAACGACGTCCAGACGCTGTTCAAAGCCTTTGTAAAAGCGCAAGACGATCTGGATGACTGGAAAGAGGACTACGACCAGGTCACATTCTTCTTTGAGAGCCAAAAGCCCGTCTTTGATAAGGCTGTTGAGTTTATGGGCCTTATGAAGGACGAGGGCTTCTACATGGACTCTAACGCCCAGGCGGTCGAGGCTAACAAGCGCATTGAGCAGATTCTTAAGAACCCGCGTCCATACCGCGAGGTCCGAGAGCTCCACGAGCTGATGGAGCCGGTCATGGTGGCTCACAAGCAGATGGTCGATGCTAAGCGCAAGGAGATGCTGGACGACATCGCCGCGTATATGGCCCAGGTACACGAATATGCCCAGAGCCAGGACGGCTATGCCAAGCTGGCCGAGCGCGCTATTGAGAACGCAGGTCGCATGGCCAAGTCGTTTGAGAGCCGTGCTCACGCCGCCATCAAGGCAAGCGAGCTTGCCGCACTGAAGCAGCAGCTGATTGAGTACTGCGACCGCGCATGCGAGAACATCGATATAGCTATCGATGAGGAGAAGGCTCGCCAGCAGCGTGAGAGCCGCCGCAAGGAGGTCACGTCCACCGGCGAGATTGTTACCACGATCAAGGGCAACGACAAGGACGTCCCGACGACCGCAAAGCCCGAGCCTGCGCCTGCGCCCAGGATTAAAAAGCTGCGTCTGGCCGACCTGGGCGAGCGTAAAAAGCTGCAGAGCGAAAGTGACATCGATGCCTACCTTGGCCAGCTCCGCGTGCGCTTGCTTGCCGAGCTGCAAGGCAACGACGCCATCCGTCTGAGCTAATCAAGAACCACCGGGGAAGGGGAGACCGCCATGAACGATACTGCCATCAAGAACTACTGCATCTGGGCCCGCAACGAGCTCATCGCCGGCGTCGAGGCCCGCATGAGGCTCTACGGCGTGGCCGAGGGCGCCGAGCCCGCCGGCTCCGCGGCGGTGGGCGGGCGCGCCCTGTCCCCGGAGGAGACCGAGTGGCGCGACGCCCTACTGCGAGCCGCGGCAGAGGAGGGCTTCGCCCACCTGCGCGACCGCGCCGCCTACACCTGGTTCAACCGCATCGCCGCCGTGCGCTACATGGAGGTCCACGACTTCCTGCCCTCCCGCGTGCGCATGTTTACCCGCCCTGCCGCGGACGGCGCCTGGGAGCTGGGCAGCCAGGCCGTGGACGAGGCGCTCGACGTGGAGATCGAGGGTGTCGACCCCGCCCGCGTCGCCGAGCTCAAGCAGACCGGCGAGGACGGGCCGCTGTTCCGCTACCTGTTCCTGGCCCAGTGCGCCGAGCTCTCCGGGTGCCTGCCCGGCGTGTTCCAGCCCGTGGACGCCTGCATGGCGCTGCTCCTGCCGGTCAACCTCATGGATGCCGACGGCGTCATCGGCCGCATGGTGGGTGACATCGAGGAGGAGGATTGGAACAACGTCCTGCTTTTGGGCTGGATGTATCAGTACTACAACGCTGAACGAAAGGCCGAGGTTGATGCTGCAGTCAAAAAGGGCGCGAAGGTTGAGGCGGACGATCTGGCACCCAAAACCCAGCTCTTTACTCCTGACTGGATTGTGCGCTATATGGTTGATAACTCCCTCGGTCGCCTGTGGATGCTCAACAATCCCCAAAGCCATCTTCGAGAGCAGATGGCGTATTACATCGAGTCCGATACGGAGCACGAGGACTTTATTCACATCTCTGGCCCTGAGGACATAACGTTCTGTGATCCGGCGTGTGGCTCGGCGCACATCCTTGCCTATGCATTCGAGCTGTTGGTGCAGATGTATCTTGAGCGCGGCTATCCCGAGCGCGAGATCCCTGAGCTCATCTTGACGAAGAACCTGTACGGTATGGAGATTGACCCTCGTGCTGGGCAGTTTGCCAGTTTGGTCCTTGCTATGTGCTCCCGTGAGCACGACCGCCGTTTCTTTAAACGCGGCGTATCTGCGAATATTCTTACCCTGAGGCCCGTTACATTCGAAGAGGATGACCTTCCTGAAGGGTGCGCGCTTGCCAAGAAACGTGCCTTTTTGGATGCTCTTGCTCATCTTGACGAGGTCGGATCGCTTCTTGTTCCCGAGGGCAACGATCTCGCTGCAATTCGTGAGGCGATCGAGCTTTGCGGCTTGCAAAGTGGCTTGTTCGCCGGCAATACGCAAGAGAAGCTTAAAATCGCGCTTGTCGACTGCGAGGCACTATCTTCGAAGTTTTCATGCGTTGTTGCCAATCCGCCTTACTTGGGTGGCTCTTCCTTCGATCTGTTCATGTCGAAGTGGATTAAGAAGAACTACGCCGACGTGAAGAGCGATCTGTGCACTTGCTTTATCTCACGCATTTTCTCGCTCACGGAGGAGGCGGGCCTCGCGGGCCTTGCGACCTCGAATAGTTGGATGTTCTTGTCATCCTACGAGAACTTGCGTCAGCAGCTGGTCGCCACCAAAACGATAGATAGCCTAGTGCAGCTTTCTGTCCATGGATTCCATGGCAT
Organism: uncultured bacterium; assembly: GCA_905216105.1. GTDB lineage: Bacteria > Actinomycetota > Coriobacteriia > Coriobacteriales > Coriobacteriaceae > Collinsella. The sequence continues at coordinate 19,072 of CAJMSG010000002.1, forward strand.
CGCTGCCCAGGTATGCACATTTGTAATTAGGAACAAGCACGTCGCTGGCTATCGCGGTGGCTATATCAGGCTGAATGATTTTGATCATTGGACACTGCAGGAAGGTAAGACCCTCGAGGCAATCGGTAACCCCGCCTGCGACTGGTTCTACCGCCGCGACGCCGAGACCTTCAGGCAGATTCCCGGCACCCCCATCGCCTACTGGCTTGGGAGCGGATTATTGGCGGCGTTTGAAAATGGCGGCAGCTTCAATTCGGTTGCTCATCCCAAAGTTGGAATGCAGACGTCTAATAATGAGAAGTACTTACGCCTATGGCACGAATCGGACTATCGCCCTTCTAGGAGTGATAAGAAGTGGATTAAGTATCTTAAAGGCGGTGACTATCGTAAGTGGTACGGAAATCTTGAATGGGTTCTTCTGTATAGAAATGATCCCACCTGGATTCTGCAACAACCGCATGCTCGAGTCCTGAGTGAATCATTTCTCGAGAAAAGAAAGAATACATGGACGGATTTTACTTCGGGTTTAAATAGTTTTAGGTTCGCTCCGCAAGATACTTTTTATGATATTTCGGGGCATTGCTATTTCCCTAGTCCGGATAATCAACTAGAGCTTCTTGCGTACTCCAATTCGTCCCTATTTTCATTCGTCTTGAAGCTGTTCAATTCAACTGCGCACTGCCAAGTTGGCGATGTCGCCAGGGTTCCATATCTTGCGCCTGCGGCGATAGATAAACAACGCATTTCGGATTTATCTCAGCGTTCGCTTGATGCTTCCAAGGCCGACTGGGACTCGTTTGAAACCTCCTGGGATTTCAAACGTCATCCGTTGGTGTAGGTGTTTGTGGTGACCCTAACTGAGCAATGCGCATTCCTAAACTGGCGTATGGACAAGCTGGATCGCTCTCTAAACTATGCAATGATGGCAGAAGGCTATTGGAAAGCTGCGATCAGGCTCCTTGATTCCCTCTTGGGTGACAATGCGGGACACGACGCTGACGCAATAGTCTTTCCAATACTGTTCGATGCTCATCAGTCGTTGGAACTGTACCTCAAGGCAACTCGAATAGCCGTTTGTGAGGCAAAAGGTGCCAATCCATGGAGCGTCAACATTAAATCTATCCACGATCTTGATAAATTGACGTCTTCTTTGAACTCGGCTCTTGGCATCGGTGACGAGCGGCTCACGAGAGCCAAGGAAACAACTGCTTATTTTGAGCTTGTTGACCTTTTGGAATCTGTTGGCGATGATAGTGAGGGCGGCTACTACGTCGACTTCGCTCGTTATCCTGAAAAGGAATCCGGCAAATCATACGTTTTCGTAAGAAGCGACAGGTTTGTATTAAAACTTGAAGAGTTAAAGGGCACTATTAACGACGGATGCCAGTTTATGGATGGATTTTACTGGCTTTGGCAAGAACGGGTCGATGCGGTTCGTTGCATGAAAACCGATTTGGAGCTCAATTTTAATGCTTAGAGTTTATAGCGGGGCTAACGAGAATGCACCGTTGCTTGAATCGATAGTCGAGTCGTTACGTTTCGCTACTCGTCTTGGGATATGTCGCGAGTTCAAACGTATTTATTCATTTGGGTGAGCGTTGTGATTAACCAGAGCCGGATTACGGCTTTCGAGCTTTCAAGAATAATCGCGCAAAGTCTTGAATTGGACATTGCCGTTTACAGAGAGGTCGGGCGGGACTCATTTTTCGAATTTAGCCCTGATGATGGTGCAGTTTATATTGCGAACATTCCTTTGCGAGATATTGAGAAGATGGAGAAAAGAACGTCAAGCACTGCGGTTTCCTACGACATTTTGCTGGCCGAGGCTAGAGAAGCGGCAATGGCTTGTTCGTATGGCGCGGATTTTAGGGACTGCTTCCTTTACTGTGTTTTCGCCATACTTCATGAGTTTGGACATCTTGACGCGCATCGGCGGTTTTCTCTTTCTGACTTTATGAGGCTTGCAAACGAGCGCGAGCGCTATGTTGCGCAGCTCAAGATGAAACTTCAAATAGCAGCCAATCTTGGACATGACGAAATAAGCGGCAGACGAGATTATGAGCTCGGGTACAGAAGCATTCCTTTTGAAAAGATTGCCGATGACTATGCCAAGAAGCTGATGCCCAGGGCTCTTGCTTCACTTATTGCAAAGGATTGAGATTATGAAACAAAATGAATCTCTCGAGCTTCGCTGCGAAATGGCGACCATGCACGACTTCTTCCTAAACAAGATTGACGATTCGATTGAGGGAGGGCTGTATTTCGAAGCCTCATGGCTGATTTATTCATGCCTCGAGAATCGCTTCTTTCGTGTCCTGGATAAATACAAGCGTGAGTGCAAGTATTGCCGCAAAGGAGGTAAATGCCGCAAGGGAAGTAATCAACTCGCGATATCGACTAAGGTCAGTTGCGTTGAGAGATTGTGCAACGCAGGGGTGGAGTGTATCAGTGACTCTTTCTCAAGCGAACTATTTGACGAGGTTAGGGCGTGGATTAAACAGCGAAACAGTCTGATGCACAATCTTTTGTCTCTTGAGCACTATGAGGACCATTTCGATAAGGACTTTGAAAACCTCGCCTTAACCGGCAAAAGGATTGTCGAGGACGTTTACGAAGCCTGTACAAAATTCAGAGAAGCATTCTTCCAGCCTGATTATAAGTTCGTTTTTCCAGAGTCATGTATGGAGGAGTGCTCCTGCAAGCCTCGAACACAAAAGACCACCGAGTCTCTGTAGCATTTTAACGCGCCGCTAGGCCATTCTTCTGAGGACGGTTGCGGTGCGCTACCTTGCGTTTTCTGGAATCGTGGTGCAAATTTTCGGCTAAAAGAAAAACGGCTCGATCGTTTTGCAAGGGGGCTTCTCTTTATGGGACGCCCTCTATTTTTTTGTCGTGACAATCGAACAGTATTGCATTGCCAGCCGGTGCTTTTTTTCGACCCCAACGGTCGTAGCCCAATACCTACCGCTCGCACTTGTTGCTCAACAAATGACGAGGTCAATGGGCTAAGTTAAAGACAGTGTTCGGCAAAGGCGAGGGGATAGGGGGGCTGAAGTCCTCATCGTAAACGTCCCGAAGGAAGCGAAGTAGCTCCTGAAGCCTAAGCGAAAGGTTAATTCAAATGGATTTGGTGACTTCATTTTTTCACCTTCTGTCCGATTATTGCGTTTGCTTTGACGACGGAATGATCACCTGGGATGGTCATCATCACGTTGCGACTGGTCTGCATGTCGATAATGACAAGGTGCCCGAGCTTACCGAGTTTGCCACGCAGGGTGGCTTTGATGATCTGAATGATTATCTCAACTGCTTTGTCGACGGTTTTCTGAATAATCTGGTTGAAGCTGATGAGGACCTCATTGTTCCCAGGAGCGCAATCCACGAGGCGCTTTACCCTATGCTTCGAGAAGGGGATTTGACGGGCCTTGTCTTGGCTGATTTCTGCGGCTGTAACAAGGCGCTCGTAATCGACAATCCGGCCCCCGATGCGTATTGCGTAATGTATGACACGCGAATCGCTCGCGGTATTCCCCAGTTCTTCAACTTGGTCACACGCATGCTTTGGGATATGCGCCAAGGGCTGCGTAGCCAGCAAGACGTTTCGTTTAAGGTGACGTTTGTTGCAGCGAAGAACGTCGATTTATCCATGCTGGTCGTAAACGACGTGACGGACGTTGTGGGCGTGCAGGAGAATCCGGGAACGAAGATGGTCTATTCTGCTCCGAAGATTCGGCTGGATGCTCGTAATGGATCGGAATTGGTATCGGCATCCGTCGCGTTAGAGAACGAGAGCGATGCTCCCGGCAAAAAGAACAGGGGCGCGGACGAGAAGCCTCAGCCGTTTCAACCAAAGTCTTGGGCAGAGGACGAGACGAGGGATAGGGTCTACGCGCTTGCGGACCGTTGCCTCGCTGACCAGGACGAATTAGGTCAAGCCGAAGCGGAAAAGGAGAAACTTCAACGAAAGCTTGACTCGATTACTAAGGCTCTGGCCGAGGCAACCTCGAAATACGATCACTTCCGGGACCTGGAGCGCAAGCGAGAGCAACTGACAGAGCTGAGAAACAACCTTGATAACGAGGCCTCGACCTGCGAGAAAGAGCTTCAGTCGTTTGGGCTGTTTGACATTAGCAATAAGCGCCAAGTAAAGAAAAAGCTTTCGGAGCTTGCTGGGCGTATAGAAAAGGTCGATTCCAGCCTCAAGTCTATTGGGATCGATCTCTTTGAAGGATCGAGTGAGCTTGCCAAAGTTGAGGTCGATAAGTTGCAGCAGCAAGACGGCGATGCTCAACTGGCGCTTAAGGAGGCCGAGGCGAACTTTGAGCAGAAAGAGGCTACATGGAAAGAAGGCAAGGCTGAGCTTGAAGCGTTCTGCGCCGGCGTGCCAGATAATCCAAAAATGGATAGGTTTTGCTGGGATGCCGATTGGCGCATAAAACAGGCGCGTGATCGCAAAGAGCGGGCTGAATACCAGCAGAAAATGAGGCGTCTTGCAAAACAGTTTGCACAAACAGTCGAAGTTGGCGAAGAATTTGGTCTGCGAGATATGGTTGACGCGGTCGACGGAATAGACTCGATCGCAATGGCTTCGCATATTGTTGAAGAGTACTACAAGAAGACTCATTCAGTAAAACGGGTTGCCCCGCTTTACAACCTTCCTGCCTATGTGTTTACCGACAAGAGGTTCATGGATTTATTGGACGATTGATTCTTGTTTAGGAGTCGGCTGCATTTTGCAGGGGGCATCTCTAGGGATGCCCCTCCCGTTTTTATGTCGAGCTTGCATTGGACCAAGGCATAAAAAATGCCGGGGGGATCCCCCGGCCCTTGACTGCCCTCCATAAAGGAACGCAACCCATTTATACCATGGCTCCAGCGCGAATGGCTGACTCAATCGAGCTTCTTTTTCTTTAGCTTCTTAACGAAGTTCTTTTTGAATGGAGTAATCGAGCCAAAGAACTCCGTGTCTGTTTTTGTCGCCGTTCCATTCTGGAACTTAAGGAGTGTGAGCTCGATCCCGCAAATATAGTCGGCGACCTGAGATAGTCGATATGTTCTGGGCGAAGCGTCGCGATAAACCGTGGCCCTTTGGGAAATGGCCTTCTCGATGGCACCGTGAAGCGCGCGCGTTACAACGCTTTGGCCTCCGTCGTAGTAGATCTTGACGTGGTCGAAGCTCTGTATGTACGCCAGGTGGTCGGCAAGGAATAGCGTAACATCGCGTTCGATCTTTTCGGAGAGCTTTTGCGGTTCGTAAAGGCCCTGCCTCTTGTCGTAGATGAAGGGTCGGTATGTGATGGGAAGGTGCTGCACAAGCATCGTGAAGGCGGAAAGTTGTTTTTTCCGCCGTTGGATATCCTGCCATTTATAGTCGTCGTGTCCGGTCAAGAGAGGCCCAAAGTGAAACGGCATGATGTCAAGGCTTTGATCTTTTAAGAGCTGTTCGTAGCTATTGATATGAGGGTCAACAGGCTCGTCCTGTTCATGGAATACGAGCGTGACTATGTAGTACCTAGATACAGGCCCCGCGTCGCCGGATTCGTCGATAAAGATCGAGAGTTCCTTCATGAGGTGACCTCCAATTTACGCATAAAAAAATGCCGGGGGACATCCCCCGGCTCTTGGAGGTCCCTCTATTCGAGGGTACCAATCTCTTTATACCACGAGACGAGGAGTCTATTCAAGTAGAAATTATAATGACCAAACACATGTTCGTCAATCTGCCTGCGGTTTTAAGACTTACCACAGGCTTTTGGCGCGAGATGGTGGGGCCGTATTCATTTGTGCTGCTTTGAACCGGTTGCTGCGGTCATGGCCCTATGACTACCGCTCACACTTGTTGCTCAACAAATGGTGGAGCAGGTGGAGTAAGTTAATACATACTGGCTGCGAAGCGGGGTCGGCCTGTAGTGGACGTACTCTCAAAATGATGCCTGCGAATGCTCTGCATGGGGCGCTAGAAGCTTTGCTGTTGGGTAGACTTGTCTATGTTGACTTAGCTAGTTTTATTGGGCTTTTAATCGGTCCTGATTGGATGGGATAGAGATATGGCAACGTTGCTCGCCGATAAGTACGAGGCTCGCAAGGCCGAGGTCAATGCTCGCTTTGAGCAGCTTCGCGCTAACGAGGAAGAGCTCAACCGAATCTTTGCCAAGATCTACAACATGGAGGGCGAGGTGCCCATCGAGGTCGAGGACAAGTACGTCTCGGTGGCGCGCATCTTTGATACCGCCGACGAGATCCCCGAGAGCTACAAGGGCAACAAGTACGTACGCACCAAGCGCGACGAGATCACCTCGCTCATTAGCTATGCCGTGGGCTGCATGTTTGGCCGCTATTCGCTGGACGTGGACGGTCTGGTCTTGGCCGACCAGGGTGCCACGGTCAACGACTATCTGGCCAAGATGCCCGATCCCGATCACGTGACCTTTATGCCCGATGGCGACAACGTGCTGCCCATTACCGACGACGAGTACTTTGACGATGACATCGTGCGCTACTTTATCGACTTTGTGCGCACCGTGTACGGCGAGGAGACGCTCGAGCAGAACCTGGCCTTTATTGCCGAGGCGCTCGGCGGCAAGGGCACCTCGCGCGAGGTTGTCCGCACCTACTTTTTGAAGGACTTCTTTAAGGACCACTGCCAGACCTACAAGAAACGTCCCATCTACTGGTTGTTCGACTCGGGCAAAAAGAACGGCTTTATGGCCCTGGTCTACATGCATCGCTATACGCCCGACCTGCTGGCGCGCATCCGTACCGACTATGTGCACGAGCAGCAGGAGCGCTATCGCTCGCAGATCGCTGACGCCGAGGATGCGCCGGCCACGGCCGAGCGCGGCGAGAAGGTCGCGCTGACCAAGCGCATCAAAAAGCTCAAGGATCAGCTGACCGAGACCGTTGCCTACGAGGAAAAGCTGCATCACTTGGCCGACCAGATGATCAAGATCGACCTGGACGACGGCGTTAAGGTCAACTATGCCAAGTTCCAGGATGTGCTGGCAAAGATAAAATAACGCATACGTGATTACGCGTTACGCGAATTGTTTTGACCGGTATGACATTGGGATTGTTAGATGGCAAAGTTCAATGTAATTGAAGAGCTGGCGGCGCGCTTTGAGCAGCCGCTGCCCGATTGCCGTGAGCGCCGCGTGGTGGTGTGGCACGACGCGGAGGGCGAGTTTGCCGCCACGTTTGCCGAGCTTGCCGGGGGCGGCTTTGGCGAAGCGATAGAGCAGCGCCTGCCGCGCCCGGTGCGCTTTGTGGAGGCTTGCGACGGGCATATGTTTGAGGTCAAGCGCCTCATTGCCCGCGAGGACACCACGAGCGACATGCTGGTGTATCGCCAGCAGGGACGTGGCGGCCTTGAGGGCGATTGGTTGGCCGATGTTGAGCTGTATGCCGATCAGTTCTCGGCGGACTATCTGTCGCTGCTGGCCGATCAGCTGGGGGCTTCGAACGCGAGGGATATTCGCAAGGCGTTGCAGGCGCACAAGTCGTTCTTTGCCGCTAAGGGCCGCGTTGCCAAGTTTTCTAAGTGCATGCCCGCGCCTGCGTGTGCGGCCGATGTTGAGCTGGGCCTGCTGGCTGCCATGTTTGGCGGCTCCGATTCCAGTGCTGCCACCATGCCGTTTATTGTGCGCGCGTGTCTGACCAAGCTGCTGCATGATGGCCCGGAGGCGCTGGCGGAGCAGGCTCAGAAATATGAGGCTGCCGATAGCCTTGCTGCCTTTGTGCGCCAACGCACGGGCTTTGAGGGTGCGCTGTTCGAGCGCGACTCGCTGCAGGATTTTGCCGCCCATGTGCTGCTGACGGCTTCGGCCTCGCTGGTGCCGGCTGCTGCGCTGCAAAAGCTCTCCAACCATATTGCGCCTGCCTATGCGCCGTATTGCATCGCCGTCGTCCGCGAATGGGCGGGCGATGCTGCGGCGTCTGATGACCTGCGCGAGATTTGCGAGCTGGTCCAGGACGCGTGCGGCCTGCGCCATGTGTTTGGCGCCCTGTCTACTGACGATCTGCTGAGACTCGATGTATTCCCGTGCGTTGACGAGGCCATTTTGAGCGACCTGCTCGCCTCGCTGGCGCAGGGGGCCGACCGCGCTGACGAGGCCCGTCGTGTTGCCTCGGCCCGTCGCGACCTGTGCTGGTACGACGATGTCTCCTGCTATTACCAGGTGCTTTTGGCGCTGGCCGACATGGCGTCCTTTAAGCGCGACCATGCGGGCGGATTCCACATTGCCCAGGCGGCCGAGGTGTGGGAGGCCTACACCTCGGATTGGTGGCGCATGGATGCAGCCTATCGCGCGCTGCGCCAGGCCAACGAGCGCTGCAAGCTGCGCGGTGTCGATTTGCTGGAGGAACCCGAGCGCCGCGCGGTCGAATGGGCCGAGAACAGCTACGCTAACTGGTATCTGACCGAGAGCAACGCATGCTGGGCCAATGCCGCCCAGGCGCAGTGGCGCGATGCCGGCTATGTTGAGGGCATCGCTCGCCAAGACCTGTTCTATTGGGAGACACTGCCCACGTATGCTGGCAGCGCCAAGGCCAAGGTGGTCCTGATTAGCGATGCGCTGCGCTACGAGGTGGCGCAGGACGTGGCTGCCGCGTTGGAGCGCGAGCGCGGCGGCGAGGTGCGCATGGGTAGCGTGCAGGCGATGTTTCCCTCTATTACCGAGATGGGCATGCCGGCGCTGTTGCCGCATCAGGCCATGACGCTCAACATGGAAACGGGTGCCGTGCTGCTCGATGGCATGCCCACGGGTTCTACGGTCGAGCGTCAAGCGGTGCTGCAGAAGGCCGCGCCTACGGGTCGTGCCCTGAGTGCCGCGGCGTATCTGGATATGTCTGCCGCCGACCGCAAGGAGCTGCTCAAGTCCAGCGAGATCGTGTACCTGTATCACAACAAGATCGACGCGACGGGGGAGAAGCTCGCCACCGAAAGCGACGTGTTCGATGCATGTGCCGAGAGCGTGGACGAGCTGGTCTCGATTGCCAAGCGCGTGTGCACCGACGCGCCGGGCGCCCGCGTGACGATTACGTCCGATCACGGCTTTTTATTCACAGCCAACGAGCTGCCGGAATGCCTGTTCCTGGGCAAAACCGACTTGCCCGACGATCCGGTGCTGTTTGGCAAGCGCCATGCGGTGGTCGCTCAGAGCGACGCCTTGGCCGATATCGCCAACGGTGCGGACGGTAGTCCGTATTTGGCCATGAACATGGACCATGTGGTGCCGGGCGGCGGCTATGTTGGCTTGGCCCCGCGCGGGATCGTGCACTACAAGCGACCCGGCGGAACCAAGCGCTACGTGCATGGCGGTGTGAGCCTGCAGGAGCTCGTGGTGCCGGTGGTCGGGTATCGTCGCCTGAGCGCGTCTTCAAAGGAATTTGTCGACACGCAAATGGCTCAGCTGCGCGTGCTGAGCGAGAGCCGTCGCGTTACCAACTCGCTGTTTGGCATTAAGTTGCTACAGGAGGAGGCCGCTATGGGCAAGGTGCTGCCGTGCGAGTATGAGCTGGTGTTTACCGATGAGACCGGCAACGAGGTGAGCGACGTTGCCCGCGTGCATGCGGACATGACCTCGCCCAACCCGCAGGACCGCGTGGTCGAGGCACGCTTTACGCTTAAGGCGGGCGTGTCATTCGGGTCTGGCTCGTCCCATTTGCTGGTGTGCCGCGATGTCCAGTCGGGCAAGATCGTTTGGCGCGAGACGTATACCATCGCCGTTTCGTTTGCCCCTGTTGCTGACTTTGGTTTTTAGGAGTGTGCCCTATGTTTGATAGCCGTGACAACGATCTGTGGGAAGTCCCCTCGATTGATGTGGATGCGCCTGTGGAGGCTGCGGTGCCTGTGGAGGCCCCGGCGGCTGAGGCTGTTGCGCCTGCCCCGGAGCCGGCGGAGGCCGCCGCGCCCGCCGAGGACGAATCCTCGACCGATGGCTATGACCAGGCCGTGGCCGAGGACCCCGAGGGCGACGGCTACGACATGGATGGGCTGGACGGCAAGCTGCTCGAGCACTTTGCTGGCAAGATCGTGCGCAAGGACCTGACGGCCCTTATGAAGCGCGGCGCCAACGTGCCCACCTTTGTGCTGGAGTACCTGCTGGGCATGTACTGCTCAACCGACGACGAGGATGCCGTGGCAGAGGGCCTGGACCGCATTCGCAGGATCCTCACCGACAACTACGTGCGTCCCGACGAATCCGAGCGGATTAAGTCCAAGATTCGCGAACTGGGCCGCTTTACCATCATCGACAAGGTGACGGCCAAGCTCGACGAGTACAAAGACATCTACGTGGCTTCGTTTGCCAATCTGACCATCGAGCCGTTTGTGATGCCGGCCGAGTACGTGCGCGACTATTCCAAGATTCTGCAGGGTGGCATTTGGTGCATCATGAGCATCGAGTATCGTCACCCCTTGGATGAGGAAGACGAGTTTGGCATGGAGGTCTTTGGCGACGATGCGCCGCGCCGCTCCAAGGCCAAGCGCAAAAAGCGCGGACCCGAGGACTCTCCGTTTAGTGTGGCGTCGCTCACGCCCATCCAGATGCCCAATCTAGACCTGGATGCCATGGTCGACGAGCGCCAGTACTTTACGCGCGACGAGTGGCTCAACATGCTGCTGCGCTCGGCTGGCTATGAGCCCAGCGAGCTTTCCGAGAAAGAGCGCCTGCACTTTATCGAGCGTATGGTGCCGCTCATCGAGCGCAACTACAACCTGTGCGAGCTGGGTCCCCGCGGCACCGGCAAGAGCCATATCTACAAAGAGGTCTCGCCCTACGCCATCTTGCTCTCTGGCGGCCAGACCACCACGGCCAACCTGTTCGGCCGCATGAACTCCATGCGCGCCGACCGCGTGGGCTTGGTGGGCCACTGGGACTGCGTGACGTTTGACGAGGTCGCCGGCATGCGCTTTAAGGACACCAATGCCGTGCAGATCATGAAGGACTACATGGCGAGCGGCAGCTATGCGCGCGGCCGCGATCAGATTAACGCCGATGCCTCCATGGTCTTTGAGGGCAACATCAACGACACTGTGCAAAACGTCCTTAAGACCACGCACCTGTTTGATCCGTTCCCGCCGGAGTTTAACAACGATTCGGCCTTCTTCGACCGTATCCACTATTACCTGCCGGGCTGGGAGATTCCCAAGATGCGCTCGAGCCTGCTGACCGGGCATTACGGCCTGATCACCGACTGTCTGTCGGAGTTTTGCAAGGAGATGCGCCGCAAGGACTTTACGCACCATATCGACCGGTATTTCCGCTTTAACAGCGACTTTAACAAGCGCGACGAGATTGCCGTGCGCAAGACCTTTAGCGGTCTGGCCAAGCTGCTGTTCCCCGACGAGGCCATGGACAAGGACGACGTGCGCTGGCTGCTGGACTATGCCATCGAGGGCCGTCGCCGCGTAAAGGAGCAGCTCAAGATTATGGCGGGCGTCGAGTTTATCGACGTCAACCTGGGCTATATGGATGCCGACAACCCGCAGGACGTGCACGTGGTACGCGTGCCCGAGCAGAGCGAGGACACGCTGATTCCCGACGGGCCGCTGCTGTCCGGCCACGTGTTTGGCGTGGGCAGGTCGCAGGGCGGCGAGGTTGCCGTGTACAAGCTGGAGAACAAGGCCGTCGCCGGCGAGTGCAAGTTTAAGCACGAGGGCGTGGCCTTTAACAAGCCGGTGCGCGATACGCTGGAGGCCGCGTTCGACAACTTTGTGAACCTGGCGAACCGGGTGGCGCCGGGCATGCACATTGGCTCCAAGGATTATCTGCTGTTCTATAACGACCTACAGAGCAAGGGCCTGTCCGAAGAAGTTTCGCTCGCCGAGTTTGTGGGCCTGTGTTCCGCGGCGTGCAACCGCCCGGTGATGCCCGCGCTGGCGATTCCGGGCATCTTGCGCATGTCGGGCTCCATGGACGAGATCCGTGGGCTCGAAGACATTATGCGCGTGGCCAAAAATGCCGGTGCCAAGCGCGTGATTTTGCCGCTGAGCGCCATTGCGGGCCTGCAGAGCGTGCCGTCCGAGATTATCTCGGGCTTGAGCCCGGTGTTCTACATGGATGGCGACCCCGTCGACGCCGCGAAGAAGGCGCTGGATCTGTAGGAGTGCGGGCGAGCGGGCTTGTGTGCGCGTGGGCCCGCGGGCGTGTTGGCGTGTTCGAGTAGGGGGCCTTGCCATGGCGGGCGAGCGTTCTGTTGGCGAGTTGCTCGACGAGCTGTTTGGCTTTGAGTCGGTAGCCAAGCGTCAGACGGCGCTTGAGCAGTACGATCGCGGGGAGTTGGTGCGCAAGGCCCGCTCCCGCGAGCTACTGGGTGTGCTTAGGGGCGTTGAGGCTGCCGAGCATGCCGCGCGCGAGTCTGCCGTGCGGGCTGTTGACGGGTATGTTCGCCGTGTTGAGGGCGCTGCGCTTGCACGCGCTCGCAAGCAGGCGGGCATTGTTGGTCCGCTGCAGATGGAGCGGCGCTATGCTGCCTTTTTGCGTATGGAGGACAAGGCCGAGCTGCTGGCCCGTTTGGAGCAGACGCTTGCGTTTATCGAGGTAAAGCTGCGGGCCAATACTGTGGACAGGGTTTGCGCGGCGTACGATGCCGCGGGGGCTATGGTGCTGCAGGACGTGGCACGCCTGCGTGACGTGCGCGTCGTGGATGCCGTGCCCCTGGATGCCGACCTGCTGTGCACGCAGCTGGAGCAACTTCGTTGTGCCGCCGACGCAACGGACCTTGCGGGCATGATCACAGCGACGTTTGAGTCCGAGCTGAGTGCGACGGGGTCGCAGGGCGCCGGCGGGTCTGCGAGCGATGTTGCTGGTGACGTGGCATTGGAGCGTGAACTTACGAACGTGCGCGGCGCTGCGCAGCGAGCGCGCTTGGCGGCGCAGGCGTATCGGGCCCAGCGCGCCGCCCGCGTTGCGGGGAGCACGGTTGAGCTTTCGGGGCTGCCGGAGCCTGCTTGCGTTGCGTGCGAGACAGCGTGCGATGCCGGTTTGCTTTCCGAGCTGTTCGTTCAGGTTAAGAAGGCGTTTGAGACCTACCGTCGCGTTGTTGCCGACGGCGGGTTGTTCTGTGCGTTTGGCACGGGCTCCCCGCACGGCATTTGTTGTGGCACCAGCTATTTGGACTATGATTCTCGGCTTGATGAGGACGTGCTGGTGGGCGAGTACGATGGTGCAACCAGGCATACTGTTCGGCGTGAGGTTCCGATTCCCGAGCTTGTGGATGAGGCTTCGGCCGAGGGCGGCGACTCGCTCGAGGTTGCCGTGGCACGCATGCGCGAGTTCAATGGACGCCGTTATGATGGCGTGCTGGATGAGGACCCCGCGCGTCATGTGAACGCGTTTTGGTATGGACTCAAAAAGCTCAGTCAGTATTGCGAGGCCGCCGTGCGTGTGGACGAGCGCGCTTGGGATTGCTTTATCGATAAGGTGCAGTTTGCCTACGATGAACCTGTGGGCCGTTTGGCCACGCAGATGGACGACAAGCAGGTTGAGGCTTTTGTCGCTGCCGTGGATGCGCTCGGCGCTGACGAGTAAGGGCCTGGTCTGGTAGGAGGTTTCACCATGGAAATCGAAGTTGATGTAGATCAGCTGCGCGAGAGCCTGCTCGACCGTGCGGGGAGTGCGGCGGGCGTGGGCTTTCCCGCTGCCATGCTCGACGTAGTGGATGTCGAGGACGAGTCGCCCCAAGAGCTCCTGGCCCGAGCCGAACGCGAAGGCCTCGACCTCCGCGACTTTGCCGTCGACGATGACTAGGGTAGCTAATTTGGGACGGGGCGTCTGCACCCGCAGCTGCGCGAAAATGCACGATAAGCCGTCGCAATGGAGTCTACTGACCTCGCGACTGTTCTATTTTGACTGCACGCTGGCTAAGTGAGTAGGCTTTATTGGAAATCCTGAGCACACGACTAATTTGCTTCAACAAACCCGCAGGTCACAGACTTGTGTTTTGGAGACGTGGTCGGCGATTCGACAAAAGTCTACTCACTTAGTTTTGAGAGATACTAATTGTCCGCAACGAGACCCCTGTCGGGGCGATTGATGCTCAAATGTAGCCAATTCGGGACGGCTGTCCCTGGCCGCTACGACGCCAGCGTGGCGATGACGGCTTCGTCGCCGGCGTATATGAGGGTGTTGCCGTCGGGGATGATCGTTTGACCGTCGCGCTTGAGCATCACGACGATAAAGGGGTGCTTGCCTTGCGGCACGTCGCGTAGACGTTGGCCGGCCAGACGCCCGTGGGGTGTCACGGTGACCTCGCGCAGCGTAACCTCGGCACGCTCTTCAAACGTTGGCGCGGCCATAACCAGAAGGTCGCCTTCTTCAATCACGGTATCGCCGTTTGGCAGCACCGGGTGCGCGCCATCGCGCAGCACCAGGACTACGAGCATGTCCGTCGCACTGCCAATGTCCGCGAGCGAGCGCCCCGCAAACGGATGCCCTACACCCACCTTGAGCTTGACGAACGACATGCCGTCCTCGTCGCGGTAGTCGTTAAACGTGCGGCGCACGTCGCCTTCCGCATCGATCATATCGAGCTTTTTCGCCACCGCCGGCAGCAACGATCCCTGCACCACAATGCTCGATACGGCAATCACAAACACCAGGTCAAACAGGTCGTGTCCACCGGGAACACCGGCCACCACGGCAAAGAGGCTAAAGACGACCGAAGCTGCGCCGCGCAGGCCCGCCCAGCTTACGAGCGCCACCTGGCGAGGGTTCGTCTTAAAGGGCGCCAGTAGCACGCCAACAGCGATGGGGCGGCTCGCAAAGAGCATAAACGCCATGAGTGCCAGGCCCGGCAGCAGCATTTGCGGCAGGCGGGCGGGCGTCACGAGCAAGCCGAGCAAAAAGAAGATGGTCATCTCGGCCATCTCGGTGAGGGTGTCAAAGAAGTGCGCCATCTCGACTTTGCCGGTGATGTCGCTCGCGCCCAGCACGATGCCGGCCAGGTACACAGCCAAAAAGCCGTTGCCGCCCAGGTAGCTCGGCAGCGCGTGGGCGACGATGGCAACGGCGAACAAGAAGATGGTATGCGCGCCCTCAGCCGTTGCGTGTGCGTGCTCAATGAGGCGCGCGCTTGCCCAGCCGATGACAATGCCCAGGCCCACGCCCAGGATGATTTGCTTGGCCAGCAGCACGGGGATGTTGATGTCGCCGCCGGCCGCGAGTGTGGCGAGCACGGCGGTGAGCATGTAGGCGACGGGATCGTTGGAGCCCGATTCGACCTCGAGCAGCGAGTCGGTGCCGTCCCTCAGAGACAGGCTGTGCTCGCGCAGCACGCTAAAGACGCTCGCCGCATCGGTCGACGCCACGACCGATCCCAGCAGCAGACCGCCGATCCAGTCGAAGCCCAGTACGAAGTGCGCGAACACGCCGGTGATGCCAGCGGTGATGACGACGCCGAGCGTGCTCAGCAGCACCGCCGGCGCGGTGACGGGCTTGGCACGGTCGATGTTGGTATTAAAGCCGCCGTAGAACATGATGAACAGCAGTGCCGTGCTGCAGACGGTTTCGGTGAGCGCGTAGTCGCTAAAGTCGATGTGCGCCGGACCGTTGACGCCCAGCAGCATACCGAGCGCGATAAAGATGAGCAGGGTGGGGAAGGGGAGCTTTTTTCCGACGGGTTTGATGGTCAGGCACAAAATGATGACGAGGCCGATAAAGAGAAGTATCTGGTTCATGGATGGTGTCCGCTCCTGGATGGTTGGCGTGGCACGGTCAGTTGTCTGCGGTTATTTGTACCCAAAGGTGGTGGGTTTATGGGTCTGGATTGCGGGTGTGCGCATTTTCGACACGAAGCGGAGGCGCGGGCGGCGCTGGTTGGGGCGCCGAGGCAGAGGACGTGGCGTGAGCGGTGCGGGTTGGCAGGCATGCGCTGGCGACCGTTGACGGCATGCAACCCTTTCCAGCTTTATTGCAACGGAGTACAATGGGTAACGTTTAAGTTCAACTTGAAGTTTTAGTTGCGGCTCCGGGCTTCGGCCGCAATGTAAAGAGAGGCGTTCCATGGCGATCTATGTGACATCCGATGCTCACGGGCACGTGCGTGCGCTTGATGAGGCCCTGTCTAAGATTTCGCTGACGTCCGACGATACGCTGTACGTGCTGGGCGACATGATCGATCGCGGGCCCGATCCGGTTGGCGTTATTAAGCTCGTGCGCTCGCTACCCAACGCCCGCGTGCTTAAGGGCAATCACGAGCAGATCATGCTCGATGCTATCATTGGCCAGGATCCGCTCGATGCCGAGACCTGGGATATCAACGGCGGTTGGACTACCCGTCAGCAGCTCAACGATATGGAATTTGAGGCGTACGAGGAGCTCGTGCGCTGGATGGCGACGTTGCCGCTCTACGCGGTGGCCGAGACTGACGAGCGTCCGTACCTGCTGGTGCATGCCGGCATCCAGACCGAGGCGGCGCGGGCGTTTTTGCTTGAACATGGGGTTGATTGTGCCGATGGTGCCGGAGCGGTTGGCGCCGATCGCGAACTACTGCAGCAGATGCTTGCCGTGCAGTCGTCCGATGACCTGCTGTGGATTCGCCATGGCTATTGGGATGCGCCGACGGGGCTGCTTTCTTCCGAGGGCAAGGGTCCGGTCGTGGTGAGCGGCCATACGCCAACGGTGTCGCTCGGGCGTTATTGCGAAGTGGGCGGCCTGGCGGGACTCGATGAGGAGTCGGGCCGCGGGCAGATCGTGCGCCTGGGCGGCGAGGACACCGCCGGCGTGCCCGATCGCATCGACATCGACTGCGCTGCCGCCACCGGCTCCGAGTTCGGCCGCGTCGGAATCCTGCGGCTCGATGATGGGGCTGAGTTCTACGCGAATATTCGCCCCGGGGAATAACGGCGCAAAGGGTAGCTAATTTGGGACGGGGCTTTTTTGACTACTTTCGGAGAGTAGCGCCTTTTTGCTCGGTAAGCGCTAGAAATGAGGAGCGCCTGCGTCCTCGGCGGCGCGAAAATGCTCGAAAAACCGTCGCAACGGAGTCAAACGACGTCGCGGCGGTTCTTTTTTTGGCTGCCCGCTGGCTAAGTGAGTAGACTTTTTTGGAAGTGCTGAGCAGCCATCATATTTGCCTCAACAAAACCGCAGGTAACAGACTTGTGCTTTGTTGGCGTAGTTGGGGATTCGGTAAAAGTCTACTCACTTAGTTTTGCGTGATGCATATTGTCCGCAACGAGACCCCAGCCGGGGTGATTCCACCGCGAATTCCGGTGGCCGGGGGCAGCTAATTAGGCGCCGTACGGGTTGCGGTCGCGTTCGATGCGTTGGCGGATGTGGGCGTACTCGAT
Source organism: uncultured bacterium (assembly GCA_905216105.1). Classification (GTDB taxonomy): domain Bacteria; phylum Actinomycetota; class Coriobacteriia; order Coriobacteriales; family Coriobacteriaceae; genus Collinsella. The sequence continues at coordinate 36,362 of CAJMSG010000002.1, forward strand.
AATCAGCAGCACCAGCAGCAGGGCCATGATGGCTAGGTAGCTCACCACAGCGCCCATCAGACCCAGCAGCTTAATCAGGATTACTGGCAGCATCACGCTCACGGCAAAGCAAATCAGGTAGATCTTGGTGACGTCGCCGGCGTGGCGCAGCACCGTGATGATGGCGTAGATAAAGTCGATTGCCGCGGTGACGCCGCCGGCGACAACCATTAGCAGCGCCAGCGTGCGGTAGCGCTCAAAGTTAAGGCCGTACATAAAGCTCATGATGGGGATGCCGGGGCCTGCCATAAATGCGGCGCACGCTCCGGTGATGACCACGATCAGTGCCATAACGGCAACAATAATCAGGTCAAAGCGGCGACGCTTGCGCGGATTCGCCCAAATGCTCGACAGACGCAGGAGCTGCGGTTTATAGACAAATCCAATGCTCAACAAAATGGCCTGCGCCGGAAAGAACAGGGCATTAAAGTACAGCTGATACTTGTAGGCCAGCGTGCCTTCCATCACGAACTTGGGCATGCTCTCGATAAGGTTGAACAGGAACAGCGCACCAAAGAGCGGGGCGCACTGGACAAACAGGTGGCCAGCCTCGCGCAGACTTATGCGGCGTGATTTTTCGGTTTCGAGCAGGGCGAGCGGGGCGGTGACAAGCACGAGCGAGGCAATCGCGGCGATGCCCATGGCCATGGTCGCGATGGGCATGCTGCGCGTGAGGAACAGTGTCACGCTAAAGACCGCGATGACGCCAGCGGAACGCAGCGTTTGGCTCATGCCGGCCAAATAGAGCTTGTCGGCCTGCTGCAGGCGGCCCTCGTACACGTCGGCGATGCCGTCGATCACCTTATAGAGGTAGACGCCCAGGCCGATCGTGGCCATCTGTGCATCGTAGCCGCGGGCGCTGCTGTACATGAGGCCGCAGCCTAGGGCGAGCGCTCCGCAGAGCCAGCGGTTGAGTTGGTAGGAGGCGAAGGACGTCTTTTCATCGATGTCCGAGACCTGAAAGTTGCGCACGCCGTAGTTGCACGCGATCATGATGAGCGTGCCGGTGACAAAGGCGATGGAGAACTTGCCGGCCTCCTCGGCGCCCACGAGCTGCGTCGACACAATGGTGAGCAGGGGAAACGCGAAGCCCCATACGGCGGTGCCCAGGGTATTCCAAAGGTAGTCGCGACGGGTGGCGTGATCTTCGTACTCGGCTTCTTGCGTGGAGAAGCCGCCGCCGTAGACGGCTCCGAGCAGGCGGTTCCACCAGGCATTGACCATGCGGTGGATGGGGCCGGGCTGGCGATTGCGCTCGCGGCGACGGCGTGTGGCCTGGTTGCTGTCGGGACCGCCGGCGTTACGCTGGCTTAGCTCTTGGATTCGTGCGAGCTCCTCGGCGGTGTGCGATGCGGGGAACAGGCCGTTCTCGATGCGTCCGCCCTGCCCGTGCGCCCCGCTCGATACGGTGGGGTCGGTGACGCCGTTGCGGCGGGCGATGGCGCGGCGGATGCTATCGAGGGGCGTGATGCTCAAGGCGGAGTCCTTTCTATTGCTGCGCTCTAGTATAGACGCGGCGGTGTTTGCTCGTGTTTTTGAACGGATTGTTCAATATTTCGGCAGGCGGCAGAAAATTGTCGGTAAGCGTGCGGTATCCTGTTCAAGTTTTATGACACCCCCGATGCCGCCCTCGCGGTACCAAGGAGCTTTTACCCATGGACGTCGCCGCATTTTTGCTGGCTCTTGTGCCTATCATCTGGCTTGTCGTGATGCTGCTGTGCTTTAAATGGCCGGCCTGGAAAGCCGCGATTGGTTCGTTTGTTCTTTCGTGCGTGCTCGCCTTTGCGTGGTGGCATTTGCCGGTGGCGCAGATAGCCACGGCCTCGTTCGAGGGCTTTTTGATGGCGCTGTGGCCCATCGTGTTGGTGATTATCGCCGCCGTCTTTACGTATAACCTCTGCGTTCGCACTGGCGCCATGGACGTGATCGGCAGCATGATCACCTCCATCAGCAGCGATCGCCGTCTGCTGGCGCTGCTCGTGGCGTGGTGTTTCGGCGGCTTTATGGAGGGCATGGCTGGCTTTGGTACCGCTGTCGCCATTCCCGCCGGCATGCTCGCGGGCCTTGGTTTTGAGGCCGTGCCTGCCGTGCTGATCTGCCTGCTGGCCAACGGCGTGCCCACGCCCTACGGCTCCATCGGCATCCCCACGGTGTCCGTTGCCGACCTGGTGGGTCTGGATTCCCTGCACCTGGCGACCGTTCAGCTGGTGCAGCTCGCACCGTTCTTTGTGGTGATGCCGCTGCTCATCGTGTTGGTTGCGGGCCGCGTGGCCGACGATCAAGGCGATGTTGCGAGCGTAGGCGAGCGCCTGCACGGCGTGGCCGGTATCGCGCTGCTCTCTGGCGCGTCCTTCGTCGGCGCTGCCCTGGTCGTCGCTATGTTTGTGGGCCCCGAGCTTGCCGTGGTCGTGGGCTCCATCGTGTCGCTCGCGCTGACCGCCGCGCTTGCCATGCGCGCCGAGAAGTCCGGTCACCTGGACGCGCGCTTTCACATGAATATCGAGGCCGGTGAGCAGCTCACCGCTAAGTCGGCGCTTTCTGCCTGGTCGTGTTTCATCCTGATTTTTGTACTGCTGTTGGGTACGTCCAACCTGGTGCCCGCCGTGCATGCCGCGCTTGCGCCCTTTGCGAGTCACGTGCAGGTGTATTGCGGCGAGAACCCCGGCACGCTTACGTTTTCGTGGATCAACACGCCGGGTGTTTGGATTTTCATGGCTGCGTTTGTCGGTGGTGCCATTCAGGGCGCTTCGCCGCGCATGATGGGCGAGGTGCTGGCCGCGACCGTCAAGCAGATGATGCCGACGGTAATCACGATGCTTTCGGTGCTGGGCTGTGCCAAGGT
>CAJMSG010000003.1:0-37157 GCA_905216105.1 uncultured bacterium
ACGGCCACGGCGGAGGTGAGCGCCTCGTTTATGCTGCCGGTCAGTGCCATCCACACCGCAAAGGTCACGGCCGAGATTACAAACACCACGGGCACAAACACGCCGGCGACCTTGTCGGCCAGGCGGGCGATGGGCGCCTTGGTGGCGTTGGCGTCCTCGACGAGCTGGATGATCTTGGCGAGCGACGTGTCGGCGCCCACGCGCGTGGCACGGAAGGTAAACGATCCGGTGCGGTTGACCGTGGCGGCGTTGACGGTGTCGCCGGCGGTCTTTTCCGCGGGGATGGACTCGCCGGTGAGCGCACTCTCGTCCACGGCCGAGCTGCCCTCGAGTACCACGCCGTCGACGGGGATAGACTCGCCGGGGCGCACGCGCAGCACCTGGCCGGGTAGGATGCTGTCGACGTCGACGGTGGTCTCGGTGCCGTCATCGGCAACGACGGTCGCGGTCTTGGGCGCCAGGTCGATGAGCGCCTCGATGGCGCCGCCGGTCTTGGATTTGCTGCGCGTCTCGAGGTATTTGCCCACGGTGACGAGCGACAGAATCGTGCCGGCACTCTCAAAATACAGGTTGTCCATGCTCGTCATCATGGCCTCGTGCACCTGACCTGCGGCTAGCTGATCGGCCATGATGAACATGGCGTAGAGCGACCAGGCGATCGACGCGGTGGCGCCGACGGCGATGAGGGCGTCCATGGTGGGTGCGCCGTGCACGAGCGACTTGAAGCCGTTGATAAAGTACGCGTCGTTGACGTAGACGATGGGGATGAGCAAGACGAGCTCGGTGAGGGCGAGCGTCATGCTGTGGATGTGGTCCGTGAAGATGCCGGGCAGCGGCCAGCCGAGCATGTGCCCCATGCCTATGTAGAACAGCGGAATGAGAAAGATGATTGAGATGATGAGACGGGTGCGCATGGCGGAGGCGGTGGCTTCTAGCTTTTTGGTCGGCGACTCCATATGGGTGGCACCGGACCTGGCTTGTGCGCTGCCGTTTGGGGCGGCATCGGTGCGCATGCTGACGGGCGAGGCCGAGTAGCCCGCGCGATCGACGGCGGTGCAGATATCGTCGGGGGAGACCTGCGCGGGGTCGTAGTCGACCATCATGGAACCGGCGAGCAGGTTGACCGCGACGCTTTGGACGCCGTCGAGCTTGCTGACGGCGCGGTCCACATGCGCCTGGCAAGCGGCGCACGTCATGCCGCCCACGTCAAACTTATCTTGAGCCATGGCTTCTCCTTTCTGTAGTTCGGTGTTGTAATTGTTAACCTGCCGATACTATACACCCATACCCCCTGGGGGTGTACAATACAGAAAGAAATGTATGACATTCCGATTCAGATGAGGGTGGCTGCCGGGTTGGTGCACCATCCCCGCCCTTCGTCTCGATCTGTAACATCTAGCCCCAGTTTTGCCGGGTTACTGTTACAGATTGAGACAAACAATTCGGCGGGTGCTTAACATCTCAATCTGTAACATCTAGCGGGGAAAATGACCTCTAACTGTTACAGATCGAGATGTTGTTTTGTGAGGTTTGGGTTTGTCTCAATCTGTAACAGTTAGGCCGGTTTTTGGGTTCTAGATGTTACAGGTCGAGACGAACCTTCAGCAAAAATCTTAATGTCTCAATCTGTAACAACTAGACCTGTTTTTACCGAGTGGTTGCTACAGATCGAGACAAACGCCGGGGCCGGAAGCTCCGCCGCGGCAAGATACCCGCCCCCTAGATACAGAATCCAGGAATCACGCAGGTCCGCTTGTTGGGCTTGCTCGCAGGGGTGGCGTACGTAAAGACGTCGCCATCGTGTCCCACGCGGTTCATGTAGAGCGCGCCTTCGCTCTCCGATGTGTCGGGACTCGCTGTTCGTTCCCACCAACAGGCGTCCTTGCCCTTCCACTGGCGAACCAACGTCTCGTTCGTGGTATACGGACTTACCTTGAGCTCGCGGAAGAGCTGATATTCCTTGCCCTCGCCGTTGTAGATATCTGCCAGGTAGTGATAGTCCTCGGTAAATGACTCGGGTGGCTGATTGCCGCAGAGCTCGACCATGGCGGGAAGCCAAAGGGTCGCGGGCAGCTCGCTCAGACACGATGCGCTTCTGGCGGCGCCAACGTTATTCGAGATCTTTTTGACGTCTTTAATATATGCGCGCAGCTCGTTGGGCAGCAGTTTAAGGCCGTCGTTGTCGAGCCATTCCCGCAGCTCGCAATCTGCCCAGCCGGCGCTCAGCGGTTGGGCCGCGGCGTCGCGTTCGGCAATGCCGGCATCGAACATAAACGTCAGTCCGGCCTTGCCCGTCCCGTCTAGAAGCTCGTCGTGGCGGATGCCCACGAGTTGTGCGCCGACTTCCAGCCCGTTGGTGAGCGTGACGCGCTTGGTGCATGGATAGGGGATATGACCGTCATCGTCGAGCAGGTGATAGCGCTTGGCGATCTTGCGGGCTTCGGCGTTGCTCCTCGCAGCCTTGATCTTAAGCGAAATCTCCTGCAGCTGATCCCAAGTGTAGTCGTCAAGGGAGCTGCGGATGCCGTCGAGGTAGTCGGGAATGCCGAAGCCGTGAGTGGCGGCGCCAATGGCTCCGAGTCCTGCGACGACTGCGACGACGCCGCCGATAATAAACCGGCGGCGGGTCATGGCATCGCGGCGGGCCTGCTCCAAAAGCGCTCGGGCACGGTCACCGGCGACGTCGACCTTAAGGTGCGCGCCGGCATCGATGTTGATGGGCTGGTGCGAGAGACCCGGCGTGCTTGCGGCCGATTCGTCCAGGTCGGGAGCGAATGCCAGCAAACCCTCGTAGAACTCGCGCTCGCTGGGGCGCGATACCTGGTCGGTCACGAGGCAGGACATGATGAGGTCGGCAAACGCCTGGTCATCACCCTTGTGGGCGACGAGCGGCTCGGGCTCGTTTTGCGTTTTGAGCAGGTAGTACGAGCTGACTTCATGCGCTTGATGCCTAGCCGCCCTAAAGGGGGTGTGCCCGCTGTAGAGCTCGTAGAGGATGCTCGCGATGGCGTACACGTCGACGGCAGGCGAGCGACGCAGCTCGGCAATGTTGGGGATATCGCGAGTGAGCATTTCGGGCGCGGCGTATGCCGGCGTGGCATAGCGCCAAATGTCGGCGCGCTGCGTGAGCGTGTCGCTGCCCAGAGCCGGGACCGAGGAGCCCATATCGACCAGACACGGCTTAAACGCCAGAGCCTGCACCTGCTCGTCGATGCCAAGCTCGTTGGTGCGGAACATGATGTTCGCGGGCGACAGGTCGCGGTGCACAAGCGGCGTCTCGAGGTTTTGGGTCGACAGCAGCGTGCCCAGGACAGCGCAGCCTACCGATGCGGTGGCGGCACAAGTCACGCCCTCGCCGTCGTGCGGCAACATACTGGTCACTTTGTCGAGCGACGTACCCTCGATCCACTCCATAAGGATGAGCGGTTCGCCCTGGCACGTGCCATAGCCGTAGACGTGGGGAAATCCGCGCAAGTGCGACACGCGGCAGAGGTTTCGGTATTCCTCAAAAAGCGCGGCGGTGTTTGCCAGATGCATGGCGGATTCGTCTGCCGTACGCGACGGGGTATTGGTTCCCAGCGCACGCATGAGCGTGTTGTCCGCGAGCACTTTGACGGCGAATCGCTCGTTTGAGGTGTTATGCGCCTGCAGCACAAGGCCCGTGTTGCCGTGCGAGGAACGGTCGGCTTTGACGATGAGCGTCATAAAGCGGCGTTTGGCGAGCTCCTCGTCGGCGGGATTGACGGGGGCGGCGGTGTCGAACGACTCGAGCTGAAAGAGGACCGTCGTCGAATCGGGCTGCGGAGTGGTATTTGCCATGGTGACCTTACCTTGTGGTGTCGCGGGCGCGGGCGCACCGCTTCTTACCAAATAGACGTTGTGCCCGGTACGCCACGTACGGCGCCGGGCACAATGCTAAATTGCGAGTTTCATAACCAAAAAACGGGTCGTGGCACCCAAACAAATAGTGTCGCTGTGCCACAGAGGAACGGGCGGGTATTCGACGCCGGGTCTGCGTGTATGGCGCGGAGGCTCGACCACGTGCTGGGACATATCCGCGCCCGAGATGAGCACGGTACCGTTGGTGGAACCCAGGCCCTGCACGTACCAGTAACCGTCCTTGGCAAAAACGCGTGCGTGTCGGCGCGAGACATCGCGGTCGACATCGGTGATGGCACCGGTGCCCGTGGCGAGCGAACCGATTACGGTACCGCCCTCGCCCTCGTTGAGCGGGTACAGCGGAGGCTTGGCGGCGTTACCCACAATGCGGATAAGGCCCAGGCGCTCGGCATGCTTGACCTCGGGCTCGACGGCGGCGGTAAAGCCTTCGCCTACGCTGAGCTCGGTGGTGGAGAAGTGCCCGCCCATCTTGTCGGCGATGAGCGTCTCGGTCACCTGCACGGCGGCTTGCGGATCGCACAGGCAGCCGCAGGCCACAAACAGTGTGACGAGAGGCAGGGCGCAATCGGCGGCGGTGGTGCCGGGCGCGGCGATACGATCGCAGGCGTTGCGGTAGATGCGGTCGTCGAGTCCGTAGGCGCTCAGCGACTCGCGCATGGCGTCGGCAGCCTCGCCGCTATAGTGCTCTGCCACCATGGCGCGAGCCATCTCGCTGCCACCGAGGTTGGAGATCAGGCGAGCGGTGATGTTTTGGGCCGTCTGGGTAATATCGGCAAACAGCTCGGGGCGCGGACGCTCGACGGGGGCGTGAACAACCTCGCGCGATAGGAACGTTCGCTCGTCCACACGGTCGCGTGGTGCTTTGCCACCGGCCATAGGGGTGGAGCGCAGCAGCATCCAAGCGGTATCACGATTGGTGATTCCGCCGAACTTGCGCAGATCGTCGAACATGACGGAGCGCGGTGTCTCTCGATCCATTGGTCCCCTCCTTGCGGTCGCAGCACGCAGACCGAACTTGCATGCAGTTTGACAGTCCAATCTACTATATCCGATTGGGCGGACTAAAACATGCACGTCAACGCCGTCTTTACATTGCTATAAACGGGCTGGGGCGCTGGCGCTAGATGATCGCGTCGAATTTGGGCATAACGCGCCAGTCGCCGGCGTCGTCGAGCACGCCCCATTTGCCGCTCTCGTTGTCCTGTACAGGCAAAAAGACGTCGGTGGAGGTGTAGAAGATGTCGCCCATGGCACGGAACTTGGGCTCGACCTGCCAAGCGCCGCTCACCGTCGAGCAGCCCCAAAGACCAGTCGCCTGGTCCTTGACGGGCGCCCAGCCGTTGGCGAACTCGCGTGCCTCGGCAAAGGTGGCAGAGAATGCGCGCGTGCCGTCGGGCAGAATATAGCCCCACGAGCCGTCATCGAACTGCACGGCGGCGCGATTGCTGGCAAAGCGGCGTGCGGATTTAAACTGCGGCTCGATTTTCCACTGGCCGTAGCCGTTGATGTAGCCCCAGGTGGTGCCGTCCTGCGTCGCTGGCCCCAGGCCGTTTGCCGAATCCCAGCCGCCCAGGCCCCTAAAGGTCGGCGGCACGTCGTTGCGCTTGCCGGTCTTGATGTAGATGTAGCCCCAGCTGTCCTCTTCGTTGCTGGAGCGGTAGGGGACAAAGTTGCCCAGTACCATATCGCCCATGGCGTAGTACTTGGCCTCGACGATCCACTTTCCCTGGCGGTTGAGCACGCCCCAAAAGCTGGTCTGTGCATCTTGGGCGACAGCACCGTAGTCGTTGAAGGGCCGGGTGTCCGAGAACTGCGGCTCGATGGCCCAGTTGCCGTCCTGGTCGATATAGCCCCACATGCCAGTGGCGGAATCGAGCGCGGCGGCAAGCCCGGCACCGTAAAGCCGCATGTCGCTGTAAGTCGGTTTGACCTTCCAGGCGCCGGTGTCGTTGATCAGGCCCCATTTGCCGTCGCTTTGGGCGGCATAGCGCATCTCCACGCTTATGGTGTTGGACGACGTTGCGGAGGTGTCGGAGCTGTCCGAAGCGTCGGAGTCGCTGTCTTTTTTGCTTTTGGACGAGCTGTCGTCGCTTTTGGCGTCTGCCGCAACCGCGGTGTCGTTGCCGTTGTGTAGGTTACGCGACAGCAGGTAGGCGCCGCCACCGACAAGCGCTGTAAAGGCGAGGCCCCCCGCTGCGAGAAAAGCGCGGCGCGAGACGGACGTTGCCGCCGCAGCCGTCGTAGTGGCTGCGGACGCTGTCGAGGAAAGGCCGGCAGAGGCGACGGAACCAGCGGAGCCAGCGGATGCAGAAGGGCCTGCCGCTGCGCCGCCAAAGATCGCGTTTTGTGCGACGGGCGCGGCGGTGCCTGCCGCGGGCGCCGCGGGTGCGTGCATGCTCGGCGTTGCGGACGTTGCCGAGGCGGCGGGCATGGATGCCGCAGTCGACACGGCGGCATCGGCGCCATAGGCGGCCCGGGGCGCCTCGAGCACAACCGGTACGGGCAGATAGGGTGCGTGGTCCCGATGCCCTTGGTCCAACGGGGCATCTTCGGCAGCGGCATCAGACGCGGCTGCAAACGGGTCAACCGGAGCGGCAACGTCGTTGTCGTCCAGCGGAAACATGACCGGCTGCGCGGTGTCGAACGTGGCCGGTACGGGCTCGTCGACGCTTGTCCCCGGGCCGATATAGGTCGTCTGGGCGTCCATGACCCTGCTGCCCCAGACCGGCTCGGGTGTGGGCCAATCGCCCAGTTCGCTCGATTGCCAACGGCGCAGCAGGTCGAGCATCTGCTCGACGGAGGGACGCCGCTCCTGATCGACGGCGAGTCCCGCCACGATAATGCTGACGAGCGCCTCGTCGGCGGCCGTGCGGGCCTGCGGTATTTCAAAGGCCGTTTCGGTTTTGACACGGTAGGGAGATGCGGTGCCCAGCGCCTGCAGGTTAAACGGAGTGTGTCCGCAATACAGCTCGTAGAGCACGCTCGAGAGCGCGTAGATGTCAACCGTGGGGCTCAAGCGCCTGGTCTCGATACCCGCGATGTCGTGGGTGAGCATCTCGGGCGGCGCGTACTCGGGCGTGCCGCCGCGCCAGACGTCGGCGCGCACGGTAAACGTGGGGTCGATGGGATTGAGCGCCGTGGAGCTGCCAAAGTCGATGAGGCGGATGTCGAAGTCGAGCGTCGCGATCTGGTCTTGGAGCGAGCGCTCGCTCGTGGCGACCATGATGTTGCGCGGCGAGATATCGCGGTGCGCAACGCCCGTGTCCAGGTGCCGTACGTTATTGAGAATGGAGAGCACGGCCACGCCGATGGCCGCTACCGCATCGCCGCGCACACCGCCGTCCTCGTGGGGGAGCTGCGGGGTAATGTGCTTGAGCGTGGAGCCTTCGACCCATTCCATAACGATGAGCGGCTCGCCGTTGCTGGTGCCATAGCCGTATACGCGTGGAAAGCCCTTAAGGTGCGAGACCGTGAGCTGGTTGCGATATTCCTCGAACAGCACGGCGCGCATGCCGGCGGCGATGCGTTCGTCCGTGGTGTCGTTCACGTGCAGGCGCTTGATGGCAAAGATCTCGCCGGCGGTGTTGGTGGCACGCTGGACTACGCCCGTGCCGCCCTGGCCGGCCTCGCTTTGGACGAGGAACATCGAGAAGCGGCGGCGCGATTCGTCGCGCTTGGCGGGATCAAAGGCAACCGCGGGCTCAAACGTGTCGAGCACGATGAGCTCCTGCTGTCCTTGATTGTCCATCTTCGCCCCCTTGAGTGTCGGTCGTGATGAGGCGCGGGCGGCGACGGCGCAATTGCCGTCCGCTTTCGCGCGCAATGTCCAATAATATGGCTAGTTTCTCTCATTCGCGGTTGCGGCGCTGTTGAAAAACACCGTTTTGCGTGCAGACGTGCTGCCGCTGTGCGATGATGGGCGCATTTGAGAGGGGCCCACCGCGCCCTTATACCTAGACGAGAAAGGACCCACCATGGGTTTTCTTGATGAGATGCAGGCATCGCTCGATCGTACGGCTTCGGATGCCAACCGTGCCCTGCAGGTTAACAGGATCAAGAGCCAGATGAATGACGCCCTTAAGCGCCGCCAGCAGCTTGCCGGCCAGCTGGGTGCCAGCCTGTACGAGGCGACCAAGGACAACGCCGAGCTGCGTCAGGGCCGCGAGGAGCTTTTTGACGGCATCGCCGCAATCGACAACGAGCGTGCTCAGCTTCAGGCCCAGATCGACGAGCTCGAGCGCCAAGCGCAGGCGGCGGCCTATGCTTCTGCATTCATCGATTGCCCGTTTTGCCACAACCGCCTGCAGCGGTCCGTCATGTTTTGCTCGGGTTGCGGTAAGTCGATGGCCGAGATCCAGGCCGAGCTGGCTCGCCAGGCTCAGGCGGCTCCCGTGCCGGTCGAGGCCCAGGTTGCCCCTGCTGACGGTGCTGCCACGCGCCCCTCGTGTGGCGCTCCCATCCAGGCGGGTCACGCCTTCTGCATGAATTGTGGCCACAAGTTGGCGTAATCGGCAGTGTCTGACCGCGGCTTAGACAGTCGGGGACGATACCTCAAAAACTTTTTCATGTTGCGCAACAAGTTTGCGCACTGAGCGGTGAATATGGTCGTGCGGGCCCCAAAGGTCCGCACGACTTGTTGTTTGACCCCAAGGAGGTACCCGATATGTTCTGTCCCGGTTGTGGCGCCAAGATCGACGACGGCGCTCGTTTCTGCCCTGTTTGCGGCCAACAGATCCAGGCGGCGACCGCTGCCCCGGCTCAGCCCGCCCCCGCGGCTCAGCCCGTACCTGCCGCTCAGCCCCAGCCCGGCCCCGCCTTTGCCGCGGCGCCTGCCATGCATGCGGCTGCCCCCGCCTCTGCCGTGCATCCGGCCCTGTCCATCGCCCGCATCATCCCTTGCGCTCTTGCGGTGGTCGCGATCGTCCTCTCCTTTATGCCGTGGTTTAGCATCTCGCCCACGGTGGTGCAGGCATCGAGCTACGCGAGCCAGGGTGCCAATTTCCTAAGCCAACTTGCCGGCCAGAACACCGACTATTCGTCGAGCCTGGGTTTTGACGAGAGCTACAACGTCTGGAGCCTGGGCAAGGCCGGCGAGGTCGCCGTTACCTACCAGAGCATGTACGACTCGGCGTCCGACCTCGCCAGCTCGCTGAGCAGCTCCTACTACGATGACTATTCCGACTCGGGCCACGGTCGTGCCGTGAGCATCGCTAATCCCAACTACGGCAAGGTTTCCTCCGGCGGTGTCTCCTTTATCTCGATGGCCGTTACCGCCTTTTGGGCCCTCGGCATGCTCGCCTCGATCGCCGGCATCGTGCTCTACCTCACCCAGGGCCTCAAGGTCGTGCTTCCCGCTGGCTGTGGCCTCATGGTGCTCTCGGTGCTGGCCTTTGAGCTGCTGTACGCCAACATGATGAGTGCTATTGGTTCTGCGGCGATCACCCCCATCTTTACGGCGCTGTTTGCCATTGCCGCCGCCGCGCTCACCTTTGTGCTGCGCGAGCAGACTGTTCCGTCGGCTCACTAGAAAACCGGCGCTCAATACGACCGATTCGTGACCCATGGCGGCCGAGGACAACATCCCCGGCCGCTTTTCTTTTTCGTCTTTACCCTCGCTCAGCAGGCAAAACAAAAAAATTTGCGATGAGAGGCAATGTTGCGCAACAACTTTTTGATTTTTGCCCTCATGGTATTGGTAGCAAAGAAAGGCAGGTGCTTACCAAGATGGATCAGACGACCGATAAGAAGAACGTCGCGGCGGCCCCGATCGACGCCAAGGTCGACATGGTTGCCAGGCTCGCCGGCGTCGACGGGCTCAAGCTCGTCTCGAGCGCGGCGGGCGGCACGCAGGTCTTTGTCGGTTCCTGCACGGCTGACGGGCTGCGTGGCACCTCGTGCTCGCTCAAGCTCATCCGCGGCGACATCGATCACCTGCGTCGCCAGGGCGACTTCTTCTGTCGCGTCTCGGACACGCAGGCCGATGCCGGCGGTACCCTCACGCCCTCCTCGCATGGCTTGGCGCGCGTGCTCTTCCACGAGCTCGTCGCCCTGCCCGGGGATGACGCCGTGTTGGCCGTGGTGACCGTCATGGTTCCGGGCGTGTCGTTTGCCGACGTGGTGCGCACCTGCGCCACGGGCGTGCGCACCCTCTCGTTTGCGCAGTCGCTTTTGCTCGTGTCCTCGTGCTTTAAGGCGCTTGCCCAGGCACAGGCCGCCTTTGGCGGGACGTTTGTCCATCAGGACCTTAAGCCCTCCAACATCGTGTTCGAGAGCGACCCCTTTGATCTGGCGCCCGACCTTTTGGGGGATATCCCCCGGGCCGCCCTCATCGATCTGGACTTTTCGTTTTTGGCCGAGGAGGGGGCGTATCGCGCCCGCCCGCATGGAACGCCGGGCTATCTGGCACCCGAGCTGCTGCTGGGGGAGGCCGATGGGGCACGCTACGCTGTGCCCGCGTCCGATGTGTTCTCGCTGGGCGTCCTTGCCCACGAGGCGCTCTGCGGCAGCCTGCCGTACCTGCCGGGTGCACCCGACGTCGGTGGCTCCGGCAGCGCGTGGCGGGATTTCCTCGGGGCTTGCCGAGACACGGGCGCCGAAGCCATTGCGGTGGATGAGGGCCTGCCGGCGGACGTGCGCGCCGCCATCGCGGCGTGCCTGGCCAGCGACCCCGACGCTCGTCCAAAGGCGGCTCAGATGGCCCGCGTGTTCGACGACCTAGCTCGCCGCCACGTGCAGCTTAAGGGCGACTTTATTGGCGATCGGCACGTGATGGATGTGGTGACGCCCGTCACGCTGCTGTAATGCCGCCCGCACCGGCGGCGATGTTGAGTTACTGGACTGTTCCCGAGGTGTTGCGCAACAGCGCGGGAATGCGGTGGCCCCTAAAGTTTGGGGTACCGGGGAGTTAGGAAAGGGGGCCTCATGGCGAGCTCCTCTCAGGTTTGCGATTGCGTTCACGAGCATGGTTGGGACAGTGCGTTCTACCGTTTTGCAGAGACCATCAGAGACCTGACGTGCGGCGGCTGCAACCACAAGCACATCTACGCGCTCGTGGGCACCCGTGGCAGGTATATCAACCACAGCAACCCGGTCGTTCGTAAGCGTACGGCCGCGGCACTGTCCCGCCTGATGCATTCGAGCCGCTATGCAGCCGATATGCAGCAGGGCTATGCCGACGACAGCTCGGTGTTCTCCAAGGCCGCGACTTCGTTGATCGAGATGCTGCACGAGACGACCAAACTGGACGATGCGGAGCTGTTTGACTACGCGCTCCACACCTCGTGGCCCGAGCTGCTGCGCGGACTGGAAAGCGAGCGTCGCGCCGGCCGCGAGGTCGATCCGCTGCGCATGGCCTGCGAGTCGCGCGAGGTGGTGCGCTGGGGCGAGCAACAGGCCGCTTGCGATCGTGCCCCGCTTGCCGAGCTCTTCGCTGCCTGCTTTCGCACCATGGCCTTTGGCTGCCTGGACGATCGCTTCGCCCGCACGCTTTGTTCTCGTACGCCTGCGGAGTCCGATGGCTCGCCGGCGGCGTGCGGCGAGCGCGTGCCCGAGGGCGCTTGCCTGGTGCGCACCACGGTCGGAGACGAACCGTGTATCTCGGGCGTGTGGTGCGTGGATGCCGACCGGCCCTTTTCGATCGGGCGCTTTAGCAGCTGCGACGCGATCGAGGCCGACCCGGTGGTCTCGCGTCTGCACTGTCGTGTGTTCATGCTCGACGGCACCTGGTTTTTGGAGGATGGCGGAAGCACTCACGGCACACGCGTCTTGCGCGGTGCGGATGATGCCCTTTCCTGCGTTTTCGACAGCGGGGGAGAGAAGGGCCCCCGGGCCTTTCCGCTCGAATTCGGCGACCGCATTGTGCTCGCCGGCCGAATTACCTATTGGTTTTGCGCGCGCGACGCGCATGTTCTGACGATTGGTTAGCCAAATGGAAAAACGAGTTATTCAGCAGCGTGACGGTTCTATGGCACTCGGCTACGTGGTCGCCGACCAGCGTCAGCTCGACAAGCGTCTCTATGAAGCTGTAACCGGCGGCGTCGTGCCCTACCTGCTGCCCGGCGCGCTTATGCGCTACCCCGATGGCGTGCTCGAGATGCGCTATCGCATTGCCGGCGAGACCTTGGAGCAGCGTCTGGCGCGTCCCTTTGACGGTGCCGAGACCTGTGAGCTGCTCGATAGCATCTCCAGCGCGCTTGACGCTTTGGTTGCAGGCCAGATGCCGCTTATGAACCTGCGCTTTGCCGCCGACGAGGTGGTTATGGACGCCGCCGGCACCGGATGCCGCTTTGTGTTTTTGCCCATGACCGGCATCAAGCCCAACCTGGACGGTGCCCGCGTCTTCTTTGAGTCGGTCGCCGCCGCGGTCAAGCCCGCCGACGATATTGCCCAGAACGCGCTGACGTCGCTGAGCTCTTTCTTTAAGAAGTCCGGCCCCTTCGACATCTTGGGTTTCTCGCGCCATCTGAAGCAGGTGAGCGTGAGCGCGATGCTCATGGATGCCG
The DNA here is from genome assembly GCA_905216105.1 of uncultured bacterium. Lineage (GTDB taxonomy): Bacteria > Actinomycetota > Coriobacteriia > Coriobacteriales > Coriobacteriaceae > Collinsella. The sequence goes on from CAJMSG010000003.1 coordinate 12,402, forward strand.
GCACCACCGTGCTCGACGATGGCGATGGCGATGACCACGGCACCACGGTGCTCGATAGCGGCGATGACCACGGCACGACGGTGCTCGATGATGGCGAGGACCTGGACGTGTCTGCCCCCGGCCCCGTGCTGGGTACAGTCGTTCTTTCCGATTTGGAAGACGAGCCGATCGCCGCTACCGAACCTGCGCCTGCGCCCGCGCCCGAGCCGCAGCCTGCCCCGGAGCCTGAGCCTGCACCTGCGCCCGCGCCTGAGCCGGAGCCCGAGCCCGAGCCGGAACCGGAGCCCGAGCCCGAATCCGAGCCGGCGCCTGAGGACGAGGACGACCTGGCCGACGCGCCCATCGCCCAGTCCCGCCCGGATCGCACTGGCGTGCTCAACCCGATCGACTTTAAGGTCGCCGAGGGTTACGAGTCCCTGTTCTCCCAGGATACGGTCGAGCGCCATGGCTCCCATGCGAGCGACGCCAAGGCGCCTGCGCACGCCGCCCACGCTTCCAAGCCTGAGCCCGCGCCTGAGCCTGAGCCCAAGCCCGAGCCCGCATCTGCGCCCGCCCCCAAGCCCGAGCCGGCCCCCGCGCCCGCAGCTCCCGAGCGCCACCTGCGCTTCTACCTCACGCGCATTGCCACCGGCGAGCGCTTTGAGGTCCGCGGCCGTCGCTTTGTGGTTGGCAAGTCCAAGCACAGCTCGTTTATGGTCAAGGGCTCCACGACGGTTTCGCGCAGCCACGCGATCTTCGTTACCGACGGTGCTACCTGCACCATCGAGGACGACAACTCGCGCAACGGCACCTTCGTCAACAACGAGCGCATCGATCCGGGCTTTCCGGTTGCACTCGTCGACGGCGACACCGTGCGCATGAGTGACGAGAACTTTGCATTCGAGGTCCAGCCCGCCTAAGGGCGTGCGACCCACGTTGAGATATTCGAGAAAGGAGCGCAGATGCTTTTCGAAGGGGCCGGTTATTCCAATGTCGGCCGAACGCGCGAATCCAACCAGGATAGCTACCTGATCAAGGTCGCCTCCACCCCCGTGGGCGATGTCGCCCTGGTCGCCGTCGCCGATGGTATGGGTGGCCTTGAGTGCGGTGAGCTCGCCTCTGCCGCGGTCATCAACATGCTGTCCGATTGGTTCGACAACAAGCTGCCCGTGGCCCTGGAGGCCATGGAGAGCTCCGTCGGCGGTTTTGAGAACTTCGTCGACGGTCAGTGGGGCGGCCTGGTTCAGGACATGAACATGGCGCTGATTCGCTATGGCATGGCCGAGCATATGAACCTGGGCACCACGCTTACCGCCATGCTCGCCATCGGCGGCCGCTATTCCATCGTGCACGTGGGCGACACGCGTGCCTACGAGCTCACCGAGTCGGCGACCAATCAGCTCACCGTCGACCAGACCTTCGTGCGCCGCGAGGTCGAGGCCGGTCGCATTACGCCCGAGGAGGCCCTCACGCACCCGCGTCGCAACGTGCTGCTGCAGTGCCTGGGTTCCACCAAGGAGGTCGTGCCCGATCTGATTCACGGCAACCTCGATCGCGATGCTATCTACCTGCTGTGCTCAGACGGTTTTCGCCACGTGCTCACCGATACCGAGCTTCGCCGTCGCCTAGGTCCCGACGCCCTGGACGCCAGCGCCTGGGACGCCGAGCGTCGTCGCGGCGCCTATGCCACCTGCACCGCCGCCGACCTGGACCGCGAGGAGCGCGAGGGCTTTGAGGCGGGGTGCGTCACGCAGCGCATCGCCGAGACGGCCCAGCTCGTCATGGATCGCAAAGAGGCCGATAACGTTACCGCGCTGGTGCTGCGCGTCCAGCCTCAGGGAGGTCGATAGCCCATGCCGTCTACCAGAAGCAGGCGAGAGGTCGACGCGCGCCGTAAGCGCGTGGGCGACGTCATCAAGGGCCGCTACAAGATTCTGTCGGTGATTGGCAAGGGCGGCATGAGCCGTGTCTACCTGGCCGCCGACCTGCAGCTCACCAACAAGCAGTGGGCTGTCAAAGAGGTCGACCGTAACGCGACCGACCCCACCGGCCGCCCCATCGAGCAGTCGCTGGCAAGCGAGGCCGAGCTGCTGTCCAAGCTCGATCACCCCAATATCGTCGACATCGTCGATATCGAGAAGACCGAGGACTTCATCTACGTCATCATGGACCACGTCGAGGGTACGTCCCTGGCCGACGTGGTGCGCCGCGAGGGCCCGCAGTCCGAGGAGGACGTGCAAAAGTGGATGCTGCAGGTGTGCGACGCCCTGGGCTACCTGCACCGTCAGGACCCGCCCATCGTCTACCGCGACATGAAGCCCTCCAACATCATGCTGCACCCCGATGGCTACATTAAGCTGATCGACCTGGGTGTTGCGCGCGAGTACAAGGACGAGGCCCGCAAGGACACCATCGCCTTTGGTACTACGGGCTACGCCGCGCCCGAGCAGTACGGCAAGGCCCAGACCGACGCCCGTACCGATATCTACGGCATCGGCGCCACCATGTGGCACCTGCTGGTGGGCGAGGCGCCCCCGGTCGAGTTCCCGCTGCCCAACGTTCACACCAAGAACGAGAACGTGGGCGAGGGCTTTGCCGACGTCATCATCCCCAAGTGCTGCGAGCTCGAGCGCGCCCGCCGCTACCAGGACTGCGATGAGCTGGCTGCCGATCTGGAGATCTACAAGGAGCTCACCCGCGAGTTCCGCGATAAGCAGGCCCGCAAGGTCAAGACCTTCTTTGGCTGCGTCATCGCGTGCGTGGTGTGCCTGGTCGTGGGCATTGGCAGCATGGCGCTGCGCGAGTCCACGATTACCGAGAAGTTCGACTACCAGATGAAGCTCGGCCGCGACCAGACCCAGTCGGCTCCCGAGAAGGCCGAGAAGGCCTACCTCGCCGCCATTGGCTATCGTCCGGGCGACGTCGAGGGCTACGAGGGCCTCATCGATGCCTACAAGGCCGACGGCACCTTCACCACCAAGGAGAAGGCGCAGCTCGACGACGTGTACCAGCAGAACCTGACCGAGCTCGAGAAGTCGAGCAGGTTCTCGGAGCTGTCTTACGAGATGGGACGTCTGTACTGGTACTTCTACTCCTATGGCGGCAGCAAGGACGACGAGGACGCCAACCGCACCACGCGCATTAAGGCGTCTGCCGAGTACTTTAAGAACGCCGCGGAGGACCCGTCGTTCGAGAACCGCGACAAGGCCAAGATCTACAACGGCATTGCGCAGTTCACGACCAAGATCGCCATCGCGGTCAAGACCGACGACGACTCCGACTCCATGTACAAGGAGTACTGGGGCAACCTGGAGGACCTGGCCGACGAGATCGCCAGCGAGTCCAACGAGACGGTGCGCCTGGACAGCTACGCGCTGATCTCCAACGCCATGGAGACCTATATGGATAAGTTCAAGGCCGCCGGTATTAAGAAGTCGCAGGCCGAGAAGCTCTACAAGAAGGTCGATTCGGGTCTTAAGTCCGTCTCGCCTAAGGATGACGAAGCCGAGCAGCGTCGCGACGAGACCATCCAGCGTCTGGAGAACGAGGTCCAGCGCAAGATCACCACGGTGTATTCCAACGCCGTCGTCGCCGAGGATTAAGGAGGGGCGAACATGGAAAACGTTTACTTTTACGTAGCGATCGCCGCGTTTGTACTCGCGGCCGTGCTCGCCGTCGCCGCGGTGGTTGTGTTTGTGAAGATGGATGTCATCAACGCCATCCGCTTCCTCCAGGGCAAGCGCGTGCCTACGTCTGGCGAGGGTACGCGCCGCCGTACGACGCGCGGCTCGCGCGGTGCCGGTGCTAAGAAGTCCGGCAACCCCGCCCGCTCCGTGCTGGGTGGCCCCGAGGGCGACGACCGCGTGACCGACATTGCGCATGAGGGCCCCGAGGGCGACGACAACCTGACCACGGTGGTCGCGCCTGTCAGCGACGAGCCCGCATCGGCCCGTCACGCCAAGGCGCACGCCGCCACGGTGGAGAAGGACGTCCGCGACGAGAATGACGACGAGGGCTTCGCTGGCAGCGAGACCCCGACCGAGGTGCTGACCGAGGACGATCTTGACACCGAGCGTCCGACCGGCGTGCTCGTAGAGGACGAGGAAGATTCCGAGCGCCCGACCGGCGTTTTGGTTGAGGACGAAGAGGATTCCGAGCGACCGACCGGCGTCCTTACCGAGGACGAAGAGGATTCCGAACGTCCGACGGGTGTCCTGGTCGAGGACGACGAAGAGTCCGAGCGTTCTACGGGCTTGCTCGTGGAGGAGGACGAGGAGTCCGAGCGCGAGACGGGCCTGCTCGACGAGACCGACGAGGACTCCGAGCAGGAGACCGGTCTGCTCGACGAGGGCGCCGAGGCGTCCGAATCCGAGACTGACGTACTCAGCAGCGGCGATGTTTATGAAAACATCGGTGCCGATGGTGTTGCTCAACACGAGGATGACGGATTCCGCTTCATACTCAAACAGAATGTGATCGTAGTTCATACCGACGAGTCTCTCGATCGGGTTTGCAACTAGGGAAGGAAAATCGAACGATGTCTGTGTTTGATAAACTCAAGGCGTATTCACGTAAGCCTGCAGCCGTGATCCTCGCCACCGTGATGGCCACCTCGACCATCCCCACCACCCCGATCGCCCAGGCCGTGACCGCTGCGTATGCGGAGAGCACGACGGCGCAGCCGGCGAAGGGTGCCGAGACGAAATCTGGCCATCATTCTTCCGCTGCAGCTGAGGTTTTTCGGGATTACCCCGCTATCCGCTTTATCTACGATTCATATGCAACGGATGGTCAAAAAACCGTTGACTATTTCCTTAGCAAGTCCGAGGCGGCCGAGACGGCAAAGAAAACAATTCAGGAAGCAATTCTTAGTGGCAAGAGTGCCTATAGCACCGAGATTCTGCATGCCGCAATTGATGACGCCTTCAATAATCACATTCCCGAAGGCCGGATTGTTGCCAGCAAAGATGACGTTTTAGTTGATTACACGAGCATCAAGATTGAGGATGTTCAGGTTGATACCGTAAAGCTGCTCAGCGCTGATACCGGATTTGCCGTTGATTCCGCCGATGGCGGCTGGAAGCTCACCGCTCCTGAGAAAGACCTTGCCAGCGCGCAGATTGGTATGGACATTAAGTCCGTTAAGTTTTCGTACAACTTTACGTATAAATACACGACCAAGAGCGATGAGCAGGAGCCTAGCAATCCGGGTACCGGTGGCGACACGGGCTCAGGCTCTGAGGAAAATAGCGGAGCAGACGCTTCGAGCCAGGCCATTACTAATGAAAACACCACCGGCTCGGTGTTCGCTACTGGTGAGGCCAAGGGCAACGTGCTCACGGCTGAACAGAAGGATTTAAACGGACTTCGTGTTGATGGCTATCTGTTCAGCGAGGACTATTGGCGATTCGTGGGAGCAAATCTTCCCAGCGTTAAGGCTGATCCTGTTACGCTTACGTATGGTGCTAAAGACAATCCCGAGGCCACGATCGCTGATGTCGATGGTGCCCATTCTGGGCAGCTGAACGCTACGTTCGAAAATGGCAAGAAGACCACCGAGAACGATTATTACAAGGCCGAGCTGGTTAATGAAGATGGTGCTTGGAAGGTAAAGTTCACCCCCAAGAAGGTCTTCTCTGCTGCTGAAAACCCGGACGGCGTGAGCGTTAACGTTAAATGGGCTTACCCTGATGGCACTGCTATCGATGGCGTCCAGACTCCTGTGACGGTCAGCGCAATCAATAAGTGCCCGATTGACAAACTGTCGCTGCCCGGTGACAAGGATGGTAAATACGCCTATCGTATCAAGGACGCGCAACAGAAGAAGATTTTGAAGGACGCTAATGACGCCGTTAAGCAGGCGGTTAAGGCCATTGACGGAAAAGAGCCGTCCGAGAACTACTACTCTTCCGTTGAGCTTGATGTTGACGCTAAGGGCGCAGCGAATAGCAGTACTGCTCTCACCTTCACCGTCAATCCAGACGAGAAGGCTGTGGCCGCATACGCGAACTTTAATGTAACGGATGTTCCTACCGCGAATATCGATGCTGTTGCAAGTGTTGGTTGGGATAAGACCGATTTGGTCGTCAAGTCTGATAATGGCGGCTCTAATTCAAAGCTTTCCTATGAGGATTATTCTAAAAATGGTGCCTGGCTTAATGGCAACGGAACGAAGCATGACGGTAAGGTGACGGCTAGTTGGACAGACTATGCACTTTCCGATGAGGTTCCGGCTGAGATGTCCAAGCTCGGCAACGACCTCGAGATGAACATGAAGGAGGGCGTCTCTGAGAACAACCAGATGTATGCTCTCGATAGCGACGGAGTCGTTACGCTCGTTACCGGTATCTGCTACCGTCGTGATACGTGGGCTCCCGAGGTCAAATCTGCGGGCGTTGTGAATGCTGAAAAGAAGAGCGCCGCCCGTACCAAATCAATTACTGAGGAGCTCGAGGCTAACCGCACTTACGTCACAAAGAATCTTCAGGTCGATGTAACTATTGTCGATGGCTACAACAATTCGGATAAGTCTGGCCTTAAAGATGACTCCGTAAAGATGAAGTATAAATTTGGGACGAATGACCGAAGCGATACGGGAAACGATAAGGAGGTCACGCCAGATTCTTCCGATAAGGGCACCTTTGTTTTTGATTTGTCCAAGTACGGCGCGAATCAGCGTATCAACTCCAACAATATGAAGGTCAGCGCATACGATAACGCCGGCAACCATATCGATGAAGTTGGCGTTCTCGAGGCGGCGGACACGCCGATGAAGTATCTCGAGCTTGTTCAGAATGCTGAGGCTCCTACGGTTACCGCGGCTTTTGACAACAACAACGTTCAGCGCGAAGCAAACGGTCGCGGATACTACAACGCTAACCGTACTTTCACTGTCTCGGTCACCGACCCCTTCTTTAGTTATGTTCAGCGCTATGATTCGGATCAGGTTATCGCGACGCTTGAAGACGGCGGCGAAACGACCACAATTACCCCTGGCATGCTCACTCGTTCGAACGGGGACACGTGGACCTATTCCTACACCTTCGGTGCTAAGGGCGATGCGGACTGCAAGGTTTCTGCGGTTAACTACGCAAATCTTGCTGGCACCACTGCTGCCCAAACCTTCTCTGGCGACACCTTCACCATCGATAAGACCGCTCCTAAGCTGAATGTGTCTTGGAACACTGAGGCTGCTCAGAATGGTAAGTATTACAACGCTGCTCGTACGGCTACCATTACGGTTGAGGAGCACAACTTCGATCCGAACCTGTTCAAGATCGAGGCTCCGGTCTCTGCCGGCAACGGTGACGAGGCTACTCCTGCCCAGATCGGTGGCTGGTCCAGCAACGGCGATACCCACACCGCTACAGTGACCTTCCCGGGTCAGGGCGTCTACACGCTCTCCGTCTCCGGTGAGGACCTGGCTTCCAACAAGTCCGAGTCCTACACCTCGCCTGAGTTCGTGATCGACACCATCAAGCCCAAGATCGACATCCAGAATGTCGTCAACCGCACGGCCTACGCCGGTGAGGTCGCCCCGACCGCTGCCGTTCACGACACCAACCTTGCCGATGGCACCTCCATCGAGGTTTCCAAGATCAGCTACCCGCTGTCCAAGGACGATCCGAACCCCTATGCGGGCGCCGCGATCAACACCTCGGCTACCGACAAGTCCGTGAGCTACCTCAACCCGGCCAAGACCAAGGGCAACGATGGCGTCTATACCCTGACCGTTCAGGCTATCGACCTGGCCGGTAACACCGAGTCCGAGGCCGTCACCTGGTCGGTCAACCGCTTTGGTTCGACCTACGTCATCTCCGATAACACCGGCAAGATGCTCGACCAGTACCTCAAGAGCTCCAAGACCACCGATGTTAAGGTGACCGAGATCAACCCGTCCGGCCTTGATGACAACAAGACCTCCGTCGAGCTGACCCGCGACACCAAAAACACCACGCTCAAGAGCGGTGACAACTACACCACCGATTCCGACACGTCGAGCGGTTGGAGCGAGTACAACTACACCGTCAGCAAGTCCAACTACGACAAGGACGGCGCGTATCGCGTGCTGTTCCACAGCGAGGACGCCGCTGGCAACTCCTCCGAGAACACCATGGAGGGCAAGAACGCCAAGAAGTCCGGCGCTGCTGCCGAGATCAACTTCGCCGTTGACGACACCGCGCCCATCGCTTCTTTCGTCGACCTTGCCTCCAACGGTAAGTACGAGGAGTCCTCGCACAAGGCCAAGGTGAGCTTCGAGGACAACCTCAAGCTTTCGAAGGCTCAGATCAAGGTAAACGGCAAGACCGTGGCCACCTTCACGGCCGACCAGCTCGAGAAGAGCCCGATCCGCGAGTTCACGCTCGACGGTAGCTCCTCCAAGCAGGACGTCACCGTTGTCGCTTGGGACGCCGCGGGCAACAAGTCCAAGGAGCTTAAGGCTACGGGCGTGCTCGTCACCAACGACTCCTTCGTTCTGTGGATGAACAACCTGCCGCTTATGGTTGGCACCATCGTCGCGATCGTCGTCGTCGCTGGCGGTATCTACATGGTCGTCGCCAAGAAGCGCAAGGAGAACGAGGAGAAGTAAGCTCTTCGCAAGACGCTTGTGCATCTGTGAGCTTTACGGCGCCTTGCCCCACTGCTGGGCGGGGCGCCATTTTTGTTAGGAAAGGATTGATCGATGAGTTCCAAACAGGCACTGTGCCCGTTTTGCGGACAGCCGGTCGATGAGGGAATGCGTTGCTGCCCGTTTTGCGGGGCGCCGCTGAGTGCGGGCGAGGATGCTGTGGTGGATGTTGGGTCGCACGCTGCCGGCACTGACGGGGCTACCGATGTTGCCACGCATGCTGCTGAGCCGGCCGCGAAGAAGCCTGGCCGTCGGTTTGCGAAAACTTCCGCGCCGGCCGCAAGCCCTGCCGAACAGGCTCCGACGGGGGAGGACGCGCTGTTCTCGCTCGATAACCTGGATGGCGATACGGGGGTCAACCCCAATGCCTCTGCCGGTAAGGGCGCTGTGATCCCGCGCATGACGCCTCATCTGGATAACGCACGCGCCGCGGTCCGCAAGCCGCTGGCGAAAAAGATCGCGATTGCCGTGGCTGCCGTGCTGGTTGTTGCGGTGGTCGTGGGCGTTGGCGTGGCCTGGAAGGGCGATCAGGATCTTAAGCGCGAGGCACAGCAGGTTTCGGCCCAAAAGAAGAAGTCCGAAAGCAAGCTCGACCTTATGGGCGGCGACCGCAAGATTAAGGCGCAAGCCAAGGCGGGCCTGGGCGGCGACGCGATGGTATGCGACGGCTCGTATCTGTATTATGCGGATGGCTCGCATATCCTGGCGCGCAAGGCTTCGGGCACCAAAGCCGTGGATGCGACCGTGCTCACCAAGACCACCGCGAAGCACCTGAACGTTTGCGACGGCGATCTGTATTATGCGGACGGTGCCAGCGTCATGAAGATTGAGGACGTTGCCGAGTGTGCCAAGCAGGCGGGCGGCAAGGACAAGTCCAAGGTCAAGGTCAAGACGGTGGCGACACTCGAGGGCGATGTTGAGGGGCTTGTCGTACGCGATGGCACCGCCGTTGCCATGACGCTCAAGGACGGCAAGGCCTGTGTGTGGCGTCTCGACAAGGACGCGGCTCACCTGGTGGCCGCCCAGCCGGCATCGAGCGCCTGGCTGTTTGCCGATGACACCCATTGCGATGTGGTGGTTGCCACCGATACGGGTTGGACCGTGTGCGAGGCGACGCTTGCCGACGTTTCGTCTGCCGCGGAGATTACGCTTGAGCAGGAGAATGCCGAGGCCGAGGCAGAGCATCCGCAAGAGACGCACGGCCCCTTTGGTTCGTACGTTGCCGGCTCCGAGCAGCTCAAGAATGCATTCTTTGGCGAGGGCACGCTCTATGCCGTGCTGACGGGCACCGATGGGCACACCACGCTTTCGCGCTGCACCCAGGGCGGCACGTTTAGCTCGTTTGACGCTTATGCCGATGCGGGCCGCCTGTGGGCCAATAGCCACGGTTGCGCACTCGTGCTCTCGGGAGGCGAGCTCGGTTGGATCGATGCGAGCTCGGGCCTTTCGAGTGACTACGACAAGGTTGCCGACAAGGCCGGGCTCGACCTCGATCCTTCAACCTCGGCGTTGTGGCTCAACGGCACGACGCTCTTTGTGGCAGATAATAGTGGCAAGTCTTCTACGCTTTGGGCGCTCGACACCTCGGCCGAGAACCCCAAGCTCGTCAAGATCGCACAATAAGGCGCCTGGCGCCGGAAAGGACCCATCATGTTTTGTGGTCACTGCGGATACAACAACCCCAATACCAGCAAGTTTTGCTTAAAGTGCGGCTCTGAACTTGCCAAGTACATGCCCGGTGGTGCCTCTGCCGCCGCCGCGGCCACGCTTCGTACTCCTGCTCAGCAGCAGCGCCCCGTGCAGGCGCCTGGTGCGCAGACGGGTATGGGCGCTCAGCGCCCCGCTGCGGCTCCGATGCCGCAGACGGCTCGTCCTGGCATGGCACCCATGGCGCAGCCCCAGATGCCGCAGGCTGGTCGTCCTGCTGCCGGTATGGCTCCCCAGCAGCCGATGCAGCGTCCCGCCCGTACTTCGCACAACCGTCCGTCCAATATCCCGGACGCCGGCCCTGCCGTGCGTCCCGGCTCGCATCCCGCTGCTGCCCCTGCGCCCGCTCCTGCCGGCGCCAACGGTAACGTGGTGATTCCCCGTGGTCCTGTGGCAGGCGCTAACCAGCCGGCTGCCGGCTACAACCAGCCCAACGCGGTCTATAACCGTCCCAGCACGGGCGTGACGGTGCTCGACGATCTCATGGCGTCCTCGGACCATCCGTCGTCCTCCGAGCTGCCGCGCATCGCCTCCGATGTGCCGCGTTCTGCCTATGGTCCGCGTATGGCACTGATCCGCGAGCGCGGAACCCGCTATGACATTACCGAGTTCCCCGCCACGGTGGGCAAGGGCTCGGCGGCAAATGTCCGCATCGAGGGCAACACGGCTATTTCGCGCGTGCACTTGCTGGTGCGCTACACGGGCCAATGCTTTGCCGTGGAGGACAAGAACTCTACCAACGGCACGTGCATCAACGGCAACCGCCTGGAGCCCGGCGAGCTCGTCAAGCTCAAGAACGGCGATAAGCTCAAGATGGGCAACGAGGTCTTTACGGTCGAGATTCGTTAACAGATAACGGTCTGTACCAGGTAAAACGTTGTAGACGAGCGACGGCAGGTAAAAAACTTGCCGTCGCTTTCCATGTTGCGCAACAACTTTCGAGTTTTTGGACGGATGATTCTAACTGTCAAAGGTGAACGAGCGGACGCGGTATCGAGCCCGGCCGCTCCCTTAAGAAAGGGGAATGAAATGTTCTGTCCTCATTGTGGAGCCCAGCAGCCCGATGGCGCCGTCTTCTGCGGTAACTGCGGTCAGTCTATGGTCGGTGCTTCTTCTGCGCCGCAGGCAGCTCCTGCCCGTCAGGCTCCGGCTCCGCAGCAGCCTTTTGCCGCGCCCGCACCTGCACCCTCCGCGCATCACGGGCTTGGCAGCTCCGGTTCCAACTTCCAGGGTACACTGTCGGCGGCGACAGGCTTTGGCAAGCGTTCCCTCGCCATGCTTGGCGGCGCCGTGGCATCGTTCGTCTGCATGTTCCAGCCGTGGGTCGCGCTGCCGTTTGCCGACAAGGGCCTCGACTATGCCCTGCAGCAGGCTGCGAGCGGCTCGAGCACCGCTATGATCGAGCAGCAGCTGGGCGGCGCCTTCAAGGCATTCATCAACACCTCGTTCGATATGCCGCACGTCTTTAGCCTTTCCGGTAGCCTGCGTGGTATCGCATCGGCGGCCAATACCTATATTACGCAGATGTCGAGCTATGCCGATCTTCCGGCACTGCAGCAGGCCCAGAGCGCCGTGGGCTCCATTAATCTGGCGGCCAACGTCCTTACCATCTTCTTTGTGCTGTGGATTGCCTGCCTGGCTGCACTGATTGCCGGCGTTGTCCTCAAGTTTGTCAAGAAGAACGACGTCGTTCTGATTGCCGCTTTTGGCGCCACTGCCGCCATTTCGCTGGTCTGCGTGATCGCGTCCTTTGTCGTTAATGGTCAGATCGAGAGCAACCTGGTTTCGGCTTTTACCTCGATGGGTAGCAGCAGCACGGCCGGAATCATCGCGTCCATCAAGCCGTTTATCCAGCCTGCATTCGGCGCCATCCTCACGCTCATCTTTTCGGCTGCCGGCCTGGTGTGCTCCTTTGTCCTCAAGGAGGACTAATTTCGTCGATACGCCTGCTGGCGGGCTAGACTCGGCCCCGTTTACAGGAGACTATCGTAGGCCCTGCGGATCTTCCGCGGGGCCTTTTGCTATGGCGTGGCAATTGTTGCGCAACGTTGTGGGCGGAGCGCGGGTTACACTCTGAGTAACGGAATTGTTGTAAGGGAGAACCTTATGTTTTGCACTAAATGCGGCTCGTACGTGCCCGACGGCCAGCACTTCTGCACCAGCTGCGGTGCCCCTATGGAGGAGTTTGGGCCCGCTGATGCTGCTCCGGCACAGCCGACGTACCAGCAGCCTGGTCAGACGCAGCAGGGCTATGGGCAGCCTGCTTCTGTAACGGACGCCAGCGACTTGCCGCCCTATATGCCGCCGGTCGACGTGCCGGGTGTCTACGACATGGGTGCAGGCGGTCCTGGTCCGCAGGGCCCCAAAAAGAACGGTAAGAAGGCTGCACTGATCACCGTTGGTGTGCTGGTGGCTATCCTTGCGGGCGGTGGCGCCGGCTATTACTTTGGCGTGTATCGCCCGCAACAGGCCGAGATTGAGCGCATCGAAAAGAAGAAGGAAGAAGAGGCCGTTAAGCACTCCAAGCACCCGGTGCGCATCACGGCGACCGGCATGCAGTGGGATACCGATACCGGCGCCACCAAGCTGCCGGTGCACGTGACGGGAACCGACGTTGACGGCAAGGACGTGGATACGGTCTTTTATGTCGACAGCGAGGGCAACGGTATCAAGCTCATGCAGGGCAACTACAGCCTTGCAGTGGCCGCGTCGCCCTTGGGTGCCGATGGCGAGATTTGGGACGTACCCAACGTTTCGGTGAGCATTAAGCTGGGCGACGCGCTCAAGAAGGGCGAGAAGCTCGACCTGCGCGAGAATGCCAAGTTTGAGCTCGGCGATCCGATCAATGCCGTGGACGTCGAGGCTGGCGAGATCACCATGGCGCAGAATTACGCGCGCCAGGGTGGCTGCGACGACAAGGACGAGGCCGACCGTCTGGCGGGCTTGGCTTCTTCGGCGCGTAACGGTGCGGTCGCGAGCTATAACGCGGCCGTCTCGGAGGCGAGCCGCAAGAGCCGCACCTACGACGGCGACGTGTTTACGTTCGAAGTTCCCGAGGACTGGGAGAGCGACTGGGACGTAAAGACCTCACAGGGTACGTACAGCGGCGTCAAGAACGGTTTGTGGGTCGATTACAAGATCGTCCACGATGGCTACACGGTGGGAACGCTGATGATCTCCAACCACTTCAGCTCGGGGTTTAACACGATCGGGAAGACGAACAACGTGGGTAAATCGACCAATCTGTGGCTCGGATCGTACGATTCGCTTTCGGGCGACTCCGATTGGGAGTACATCATCGATTCGATCTACATTAAATAGTTTCGCTTACAAGAAAGTGCCCCGTTTCCCTGGTGGAAACGGGGCACTTCTTTGTGCAATGAGAGTGGCGCTCGGCGCTACTCGTCGACGTCGGTGAACTCGGTGGGCGGGACGGAGTCCGTGGAGTCGTCGTAGCTATCGTCGTAGTCGCTGGAATCGTCGTAGCTGTCGTCGTAGTCGGAGTCGTAGTCATCGTCGGAGTCGTCGTAGCTGGACGACTTGCTGGAGCTGCTCGACTTGCTCGACTTTTTGCTGGAGCTCGACTTACTGCTGGACGAGTCGGTCGACTTGCTGCTGTTTGCATCAGCATCGGTATCGGTGCCGCTGATCTTGGTGGTGAGCGTCATCAAGGTCTGCTCGACGGTATCGACCGTGTTGTTGAGGTTGAGCTTGGAGGTATCGATGGCGCCCTCCGGGGCAGAGGCGTCCTGGTCCTCCAGGTTGTCGCTGTAGCCCTTGATGAGGAAGGCGCTCTGGTAGTTGAAGTCGTCGCCGTGGAGCTCGCCCTCGGCAGCCTTAAACTCAGTGCCGTCGTAGGTGAAATACTTGTACTCGGCATCGTCGTCAACGAGCACGGCCGTGTCGTCGGACATGAGCTGGGTCAGATAGACGTGATTGCTCGAGTCGCCGATCATGGTCTTAAAGGTTACAAAGACATAGCCGCCGTTGGACGCCTCCGGTGAGCCGCTGTAGAGATTGACGACCTTCTTGCCGTTGTAGCCCCACACGTCGAGGACGTAGTCGCCGTTCGAAAGGCGCGTCTTCTTGTTGAAGGACTTTGCCTTGGTCTTGGAGTGAACGGTCACGAGCTCCTCGAGGCCGTCGCCGTTAAAATCGACGAGCTGGGCAAACTGGACGCCGCTAATCTGGTAGTCGCTCGTGCCGGTCGAGACAAGCTCGGGCTCGCCATACTTCTTGATCAGGCTGTTGAGCTTGCTCTTGTAGGCGGTGCAGGCCGCCTTGTACGTCGCGTCGTCAATCGTGGCGGGCGCGGTGGTGTTCGTGGTGTCCTTGGACGTGTCGGTCTTCTTGTCGGACTTGCTGGGCTTGGAGCTGCTCGTGCTGTCGCTCGACGTGCTCGAGTCGTCCTTGGTCGTGGAGTCGTCCTTGCTGGCGTCGTCGCTGTTGGTGTCGTCCTTGGAGGTCGTGTCCGAGGAACTGCCGTTGTCCGTGCTGGTGGAGACGTCGTCGTCCTTCTCGGGGGTGTTGACGGTCACGCTCTCGGCAGGCTTCTCGGCGCTGGTGTCGTCCTTCTTGACCACGGTGGTGTTGAAGTTTTGGACCGTATTGCCCTTGGTGTCCTCGATCTTGCAGCTGTAGTCGCCGGGCTTGACCTTGCCAAAGTCACCGATCGTAAAGCCGTCGTCGCCCTTGACCTTGATCTTGTAGCTCTTGCCGCCGTTCTTGGGAGTAAGGGTCGCGGTGTAGCTGTGGATCACGCGGTCCTTCTTTTTGGGCAGGACCTTGGTGTCGACCGTGCATACGACGGCGTCCTGACTGCCCGAGGTGATCTCGACGGCGTTGGCGTTGGGCGTGAGCAGCAGGATGGCTGCCACGGCGGCGCCGGCGGCGACCAGACCAAGGCCCGCGAAGACCGGCCAGCGGCGCTTCTTTTGCTGCGGCTGCTGGGGCATGGGCATCTGCGGTTGGGGCTGCGGCTGCGGAATAGGCGCCGCCTGCATGGTGGTGTCGGTCATCTGCTGCTGCGGCAGGTCGACGACGGTGGCGCCGGCCGTGGGTTGTGCCACACCGAGCGACTCCATTGCCTCGGCGGTTGCCTGGGCATCCTCGTCGAACTCGGCGATGGTGGTGGGGTCGTCATTGACGTTGACGAGCGTAGTGGGGTCGTCGGCGACGGCCGCGGGCTCGGCTGCATCGTCGCCGGGGAAGGCGACGGCGACGGCTGCGTTGTCGTCGGTCTCGAAGATCTCGTTGGCCTCGGCGGCGTCAACGGGCGCGGCGTCGTCGATGACGACGGGCTCGGCGGTCGGCTCGGGGTCGGCTGCGGGCTGCGGCTCGGTGGTTTGCTCGTCCGAGGGCTCAACGGCATCGAGCGTGACGACCGTCTCACCGGGGTCGGTCTGATCAGCTTGCGGCTCGGCGGTGTCTGTCGGGGCGTCCGGCTCCGGGTCAGCGGCGTCGAGGGTCACCACGGTCTCGCCGGGATCTGCATCGACAGCGTCCAGCGTGACGACCGTCTCGCCGGGGTCGGTGACGGTCTCGGGTGCAGGTGCAGGCTCGGACGTCGGCTCAACGGCATCGAGCGTAACAACGGTCTTGCCCGGATCAGCGGCGGGCGCCTCGGCGGGTGCAGGTTCGGCGGCCTGTGCCTCGGCGGGCGCCGGAGCCTGGGTTGCTGCCTTGGGCGCTACGGACGCTCCGCAATTGGTGCAAAAGCGCGCGTCGTCAGGCAGCTTCGTTCCGCATTGCGTGCAAAACATAAGGTGAGCTCCCTTCTTTTGATGGTTCTTGCGTTCGAATCTATGGTACCTGCGGTATAGGACAAAGTTGTTGCGCAACAGTTCGAAAAACCTTCGGACGACGCCAATAGTGGTGTTCATGTGTACAGATTTCGTCTCAATCTGTAACAACTGGACGGGATTTCATCCTCTACCTGTTACAGATCGAGATAGTTCTCCACCCAACACATCAAACATCTCAATCTGTAACAGTATGGACCCGTTTTGCTCAGCAGATGTTACAGATTGAGATGTTGTCCGGAGGGGGATTCTTCGGTCTCGATCTGTAACATCTAGGCCGGGAATCGACCTCTACTTGTTACAGATTTAGATGTTTTGGATGGGGCCGACAGTATGTCTCGATCTGTAACATCTGGACGAAGATTCAGCCTGCAGATGTTACAGATCGAGATGTTGTCCAAGGGGCTGATCGTATGTCTCGATCTGTAACGCTAAGACTCAGTTTTGACCCGTAACTGTTACGGATTGAGACAAACCTGCTGCTGGCGGTGTGGAAACGACCGCTTGGAATTGTTGCGCAACGTCTTTCGCGATATCTCCCATATGCTTGCGCCAAGAAGAGGTGGAGGGGCTTGCCAGCGCGTTCGCTCGCATGGATTGCTCTGCAGTGTTGAAGGGAGATACCATGAGGTGCTCAAGTTGTGGAAGCGAGCTGGTTCCGGGCACGACGTTTTGTCCCATTTGCGGCGCCCAGGTCATGGACCAGGGTTTTGACGACCCGATGGCGAATACTGCCGATTATGCTCAGCAGTATTGGGATCAGTCGCAGGCTCAGCCGGAGCAGCAGTACTGGGCTCAACCTCAGCAGTTCCAGCCGGACTCTGCTCCGGCCCCCATGCCGATGACTCCCGCCAAGAAGCCCCGTCGAGGAAAGAGGGTCGCTGTAGGCCTGGCCATCGCCGTTGTCGTTATTGTCATAGGCGTCGGCGGCTTTGCGGGATTCTCGTTCTGGCAGAAGGCTCAGCACCAAAAGATGGTCGACCAGACGACGGCGGCTGTCAAAAAGACGGTGGACGAGCAGTATGGCGAGAGTTTTGGCGGCTTTGTTTCCAGCGACTACGTCAATTCTTCGGCGTATAAAGTCAAGTCCGTCAAGGTGGACAACGTTACGGAGAACAATGGTTTGGTGAGCGGCTCGGCCGAAGCCGTCACGGCGAACCGCAGCTTTCGCTCGACGATGGACTTTACGTTCACCGGCGTCAAAGGTTCGGGCGACGCGGTTTCAAACGTGACCTTGAAGCTCAACGATAAGTCGACCGAACCCAAGAGGGGCATCGACTTTGACGAGGAAAACGGGCTGACGGACCTGGACCCTGAGCTCGATGGCTCGTCGTGCACGGTTAAGCAGGAGATCCCCGGAGGTGCGCCCTGGTACTACGACCCGTCGTACCATCAGGAGTACTCGTACTATTTCGAAGACGACGAAGGATGGAGCCTCTCGGATTCCGGTCGCTACGACGATGATGGCGATTCCGACCCCATGCTCGACATCTCGGGTACCTACGAGGACTCCGGCGGCGCCGCCACGCCGGACATCTACCTCAAGATTTCGAACTATGACGAGGATGAGGGAACGATTTCCGTTGAGTTGTCGACGGACTATTCGCTTTCGAGGAAGAAGCTGAGCGGTCGCATGCTCTTTAGAAAAGACGATATTGAGCTCGAGGACATCGACGACAGTGGCTATAAGGGATTTAGGATTGGCGGAGGCGGCGGCCTGGTGACCAGCGCCGAAGAAATTACCGGTGCAGAGGCGGGCGACGCGGCTCTGGTGTTCGTGCTGAACCCTTCGTCGCCTGGCGGGATTAATGTGTATAGGGGTGACGACCAGGGTCTTTCGGTGCAGACGGGCTACGGCAAAGCGGGGCGCTACACCCTTCCTGTTATGACTGGGGTTACGGGCGGCATGATGAGCGGGCTTTCGGAGTTTAGTGCGTGGTCGTTCGAGAACAACGCGCCTGCGCCGCAGTTCGTGAAGGAGTAAAGGTTGGCCCCGTCCCCGGCGCGGCCCTCGCGGATTTGTCTCAATCTGTAACATCTGGACCCGTTTTTGCTGAGTAGCTGTTACAGATTGAGACATTGCGCTGCGGGAGAATCTTCAGTCTCGATTTGTAACATTTGGATGAGAAATTGACCTCTACGTGTTACAGATCGAGACGTTTGTTCATGGGGTTGTTGGTTTGTCTTGATCTGTAACATTTGGGACCGGTTTTGCCCCGTAGATGTTACAGATTGAGACATTACCAGGCGGGGGAGTCTCTGCGCGATTCCAGACCCTGTCATCTGTGGTTTACGTGGGGTCATGCGAAGCACGGGTATACTAACCGGCGGCGAATCTGCTCCATCGCTTAGAGCTGCTGCGTCTGGACGGCGCGTGATAGGGCTGCCAAAGCGATCGCCAGCGTGCTGAGCAACGTCCTCTCTGTGCGCACCTGTTTTTGTATGTATTAGCGCACTACCAAGCACGCTCGCGCGGCCGCATGCCGTGCCCATAACGCGTGCAGATAAGGAACAACAACATATGCGTAATTCTGTATCCGACGTCACGGACGCCGAGATTCTGGACGAGGCCCGCGAGGCCATGACCCAGGCTTCCTTCGACGCTGCCGACGAGGCCAGCGCCGCCGAGACCGTCGAGTCCGCGACCGAGAACCTGCCCGCCTTTGACGAGCTGGGACTTTCGGACGAGATGCTTCGTGCCATCGAGAACCTAGGCTACACGGCGCCCACGCCTGTCCAGGCCGGCTCGATCCCCGTGGTGCTCGAGGGCCGCGACCTGCTTGCCGCCGCTCAGACCGGCACCGGCAAGACGGCCGCCTTCTTGCTGCCGACCATGAACAATCTGGAGCACATTGCTCCGCCCAAGCCCGTGCGCGAGCGTGGCGGCCGCAACCGCCGTCGCGGTGCCAAGAAGCCCGAGGGCAACGGCCGCGGCCCCGTGATGCTCGTCATCACCCCCACGCGCGAGCTTGCCCAGCAGATCGATGAGGTCGCCGGCAAGATTGCCGACGTCACCGGCCATGTTGCCGTGACCGTCGTGGGCGGCGTGAGCTACAAGCCGCAGACCGCGGCGCTCAAGTACGGCTGCGACATTCTGGTCGCCACGCCGGGCCGTCTGGTCGATCTGATCGAGCAGGGCGCCTGCCACCTGGACGAGGTCAAGGTGCTGGTGCTCGACGAGGCCGACCGCATGCTCGACATGGGCTTTTTGCCTGCCGTTCGCCGTATTGTGCGCGAGACGCCGGCCGAGCGCCAGACGCTGCTGTTCTCGGCCACGCTCGACGAGGAGGCCGTGGGCGAGATCACCGACCTGGTGAGCGACCCGGCCCGCGTGGAGATCGCGCCTGCCACGTCGACCGCCGACACCGTCGACCAGTTTGTGTTCCCGGTGTCCATCGAGGCCAAGAACAACCTGCTGCCCGAGTTCCTCAAGAAGGAGGGCCCGGAGCGCACTATCGTCTTTATGCGCACCAAGCACCGCGCCGACAGCTGCTGCCGTCGTCTGGAGCGCAAGGGCATCAAGGCCGCCGCGATCCACGGCAACCGCAGCCAGGCCCAGCGCGAGCGCGCGCTTTCGGCCTTCCGCGACGGCACCGTCGACGTGCTGGTGGCGACCGATGTCCTCGCCCGCGGCATCGACATTAGCGATGTGCGCTACGTCGTGAACTTTGACGTGCCGGCAGAGCCGACCGACTACATCCACCGCATTGGCCGCACGGGCCGCGCCGGTGAGCTGGGCTGGGCCATTACGTTTGTGACCGAGCAGGACGTCGATGAGTTCTACGAGATCGAGAAGCTCATGGACAAGACGGCCGACATCTACGAGGCCGGCGACTTGCATGTAGGCCCCAACCCGCCCGCCGTCGACCCCGAGCGCGATCCTGCGGCCTTTAAGGTGAAGAAGAAGACCAAGCGCGGCAAGTCCAAGAGCAAGAAGAAGCTCAAGCAGGCACGTCGCGACGGCAAGCGCAACGGCGACGATTACGGCGATGTTGCCGGTCGTTCCAACCGCGGTCGCGACGAGCGTCGCGGCGACGGCGAGCGTCCGAGCCGTCCCAAGCGCGGCGGCAAGACCCGCGTGCGCGAGGGCGTTCAGGCTCGTGTGGACGAGGCCGTGGAGAGCGTGGCCCGCGAGGTGGTTGCCGAGGAGCGTGCCGGTGCTGTTGAGCAGGGCCCGCGCGGCAACCGTGCCGAGCGTCGTGCCAAGCAGTTCCAGGGCGAGGCGCATCGCCGTCGCCGCGAGGACGAGGACCGCGGTGGTCGTCGCCGTGTTGAGCGCGAGGACGAGGGCCGTGGCTCGCGTGGCGGCAAGCGTGGCTCGGGCGACCGTCGTCGCTCCGGTCACGATGGCGAACGCGGCGGGCGCGATGAGCGCCGCGGCGGCGAAGGCCGTGGTTCGCGTGACGAGCGTGGTACCCGCGGCGGCGAGTCCCGCGGCGGCAAGCGCTTTGACGAGCGCGGAGGTCGCGAGGGTGGCCGTGGCGGCGAGCGTCGCGAGGGTGCTCGTGGTAACGGCAACCGCGGTGGCGCCGGTCGTTCGAATGGGTCGCGCGATCGTCGCGACCCGCGTGCCAGCCGCGATCGTCGCGATGACTGGCGCAACTACGACGACACCCGCGAGGAGCGCCGTGGCGGCTATCGCGGTGGGCGCGGCGGCAACCAGGCCGGCTCCCGCGGCGGTCGTGCCGGCGGTCGCGATAACCGTGGCAGCTATGGCAACAATCGTGGTGGCAAGCGCGGCGGTAGCTCCCGTCGCCCCGGCGACGGCGGCGGCAAGCGCAAGTAACATACGCATCGCACGCTAGCGTGAGACAAGCTAAGGGCCCGAGCAAACAACGCTCGGGCCCTTTTGTTTGCCGTGCCTATCGGTAATTCAAACGTGATTTTCGCGGGATTGCATCTGAGGGATGCCGAGGACCTATTTTCTGCCATGCAGCAATGGGTCCCATGGGGTGCGCCGTGCATTTTTTGGAGTATTCAGCAGCTCTAGTTGGCTGCATACGATTCGGTATTGCCAACGGTGGCCTTCAGATATAGCCTATGAGCGTTTTGAGTTAGATTTCGCCGTTTTTAGAAGCAAAGGTACGTCATTCTCGCTTTGTCGGAACCCAAAATGATGCAGCGCCCTAAAGGTTTGCCCGCTCGGAGTATTGCTGGCGCGAGCGCGCTGCAGAATACTCCGTTTTTTGCACGTGCTGGGACGGGGTACCTCAGGAGAACGTGGCGGTAATCAATAAATATATGCAATCTGTACCGGGAATTATGCAAACCGAAAAGGCGGGCAGTATGGGTTGGTGTATCGGGCTGCCTGGCGCACCAAAACGGGGAGCTCCCTTATGCGCCGTATACTCTGTCTGAATGTAAAAACGGCTTGACGCGTTGCCAGGCGTAGGGGGAGGGTGCCTCGATGAGCGTATTCGAAATTGTGTTTAGTCCGACTGGTGGAACGCGGAAGGTGTCTGGCCTTGTGGCTGGGGCGCTGGACAAGAATACCGTTACCGTCGATCTGACCGACAGCGGGCTAGATTTCAGCGCCGTCTCGATGACTGAGGACGACGTGGCCGTAATCTCTGTGCCGGCGTATGCCGGTAGAATCCCGGCTGTGGTGGCTGACCGGTTGGGTATGGTGCGCGGCAACGGGGCTCGGGCTGTTTTGGTTTGTGTATACGGCAACCGCGCGTTTGAGGACACGCTCGTAGAGCTGGAAGACGTTGCGAAGCGTGCCGGATTTAGGGTGGTTGCAGCGGTTTCTGCCATTGCTGAGCATTCCGTTGCTCGTCAGTTTGCTGCTGGGCGACCGGATGCGCAGGATGCGGCGCAGCTCGCAGAGTTTGCGCAGCAAATTCAGCAAAAGCTGTTGGCTGAGGATGCATCCGAGCCCTCTATTCCCGGCAATCGTCCTTATAAACAAGCTGGAGGTCATCGCATGACACCCGAGGCAATAGAGGATTGCGTCTCCTGCGGTGCATGCGCCGCGGCGTGCCCCGTTTGTGCTATCGACAAGGGCGACCCCAAGCGAGCAGCTGGCGAGGCGTGCATCTCCTGCATGCGCTGCATCGCCGTATGTCCGCGAGGCGCTCGCAAGCTTGATCCCAACAAGCTATCCGCTGTTTCCCAGATGCTGGGCAAGGTCTGCGTCGTGCGGAAGGAATGCGAACTCTTTATCTAGCGCAAACGAGATTGGTGCAAGGAATGTCCCTGGGTGCCGGCAGAAAAGGAATGTCCCTAAGTGCCGCATACCGTTTATCGAAGAAAAAATACCGTTCATCGGTCATAATGGTTGTTCCGGCTTTGGGCTTGTCTACAATAGCTCCCGTAAAAAGAAATGCGGAAGGTTACCGAGTCCCTCGGACGTGGGCCTAACCAAAGTCTTTGAACGGGTGCGTCTCTATGGATGCATTCGCTTGATTTTGGTTGGGCTTTATTTATGAAGGGACATGCCACCATGGGTTTCTTTTCTCGCCTGATGGGCGGTTCGGATGAGCAGAAGACTGCAGCTTCCGAGTTCGAAATCCTCGCTCCCGTTTCCGGCGAGCTTGTTCATCTAGAAAATACCAATGACCCCGCTTTTAGCAGCCGTGCCGTGGGCGATGGCGTTGCCGTGGTTCCCCAAGAGGGAACGGTGTGCGCTCCTATTTTCGGCACCGTCGCGGCGCTGTTTCCGACTGAGCACGCGCTGGGCATCATGTCCGACGACAGCTCTGCTCAGGTGATGCTGCATATCGGAATCGACACTGTTAAGCTTGAGGGCAAGGGCTTCCATGCGCTTGTTGCCCAGGGTGACCATGTCGACGCGGGCCAGCCCCTCGTCGAGGTCGATTTCGACGCGGTTCGCGCCGCCGGCTTCGATCCCACGGTCTTCGTTATCGTGTGCGAGCGCTCGGAGAACTCGACTCTTCGTGAGCATGCTGCCGGCCCTGTCGCTGTTAAAGAGCCTGTCGTCTGGCTTTCCGAGTAAATTCTTGTGGTGGGTACCGTGGTTATCAAGCGAGTTTTTAACAACAACGTCGCAATGGTCACTTCGGACGATGGCTCCGAGCTCATCGTCATCGGTCGAGGCCTCTGCTTTGGCCGTCATGCCGGCGATGCCATCGACGGGGCGTCGATCGAAAAGACCTACGCGTTGCAGGAGGGAACTTCTCAGGATTCGCGTACGATTGACCGCTTGGCACATCTTTTGGAGTCCATCCCCACCGTCAACCTCGTGATTGCCGAGGACATTGTTCAGATGCTCCGTCGAGAGCTCAATGTTGATATCAACGACAAGATTCTCATTGCTCTCGCAGACCATATCAGCCTCGCTTTGGAGCGTGAGCGCAAGGGCGTCTCCTGTGAGAATCCATTGCTGCTCGAGATCCAGCAGTTCTATCGCAAGGAGTATGCACTTGCGGGCCGTGCGCTGCAGATTATCAAGGAGTATATGGGCATCCAGATGAGCGAAGAAGAGCAGGGTTTCATTACGCTGCATATCGTCAACGCCACCATGCCGCAGCGCTCCGACCGTTTGATTGTTTCGGTCCAGCTTGTTCGTGACGTGCTTGCGATTGTTTCTGAGCGCTATTCTACGACCCTCGATAACACCTCGCTGCCTTACGAACGTTTCGTTCGTCACCTGCAGTTTTTCGCGCAGCGAGCGCTCGATCCTGCGGCCGGGCAAATCAATGGCGACGCGCTGTTCCGAATCGATGAAACGGCGTATCCGTGCGCATTCTCGTGCGCGGACGCCATAGCCGCCCACTTGTCGTCTACCTATAACGTTGTCGTTACCGATGCCGAGAAGAGTTATCTCGCATATCACATTGTTAACCTGCTTGGAGAACCTGGTCTCTAGGCATAACGTGCCCACACATCGATTGATATAAGGCAAGGCTCACGGTCTTGTCCGGGGCACATCTGTCTAAATTTGCGGAAAAGGAAGGGGAGTACCGCTATGACCGCAAAAAAGAAGTTCAATTTCAAAGCGCCGTTGGAGGTGTTCGCGAAGTCGATCGTTCAGCCGATGATGTATCTCTCGGTTGCCGGCATCCTGCTCATCGTGGGCATCATTCTGACCAACAAGACCATCTGCGCTTTGGTCCCCGTACTGGGCTCCGGCCCGTTCCAGCTTGTGGGCGCCGTTGTCTATCAGTCGCTGATGTTTATCATCAACAACCTCTCGATTCTGTTCTGCGTGGGCATCGCCGGCGCCATGGCAAAGAAGAACAAGGGCCATGCTTCGCTGATTGCCCTGATGTCGTTCTTCCTGTTCCTGCAGGCTAACAACATCGTGCTCAACGCCACCGGCTCTCTTGCCGAAGCGAGCGGCATGCTCGGTCTTACCGGAACCGGCCAGGCCACCGTTATGGGCATCCAGGTGCTCGATACCGGCGTGTTCGGCGGCATCATCCTGGGCTGCATCACCGGTGCCGTGTTCAACAAGTACTCGAACAAGCAGTTCCCCATTGCCCTTTCGATGTTCTCGGGCGTTCGCTTTCCGTTCCTGATCATGATCATCATTTCCTGGATCATGGGCGCTGGCTTCTGCATCGTTTGGCCTCCGGTTCAGGGTGCCATCTCCTCCGTTGCCGGCATCATTAAGGAGTCGGGCAACATCGGTCTGTTTATCTACGGCATGCTCAACAAGCTGCTCGTTCCCACCGG
>CAJMSG010000004.1:0-31134 GCA_905216105.1 uncultured bacterium
CGCCGCAGCGACGGCGTGTTTGCCTACCAGCTGGCCGTGGTGGTCGACGACGCCGCCATGGGCGTCACCGAGGTCGTGCGCGGATGCGACCTGCTGGGCTCCACGCCGCGCCAAATCTACCTGCAGCATCTGCTGGGACTTCCCACGCCGCACTATGCGCACATTCCGCTGCTCATGTCGCCGGATGGCCGCCGCCTTTCCAAGCGCGATCGCGATCTGGACCTGGGCGAGCTCCGCGCCCGCTTTGGCACACCCGAGGCACTGCTGGGATGGCTCGCCGGACAAACGGGCATCGCGCCGGACACCACACCGCGCTCTGCCGAGCAACTGGTCGAGCACTTTAGCTGGGATGTTATCCGTGTGCACCGCGAGAACATCACCATAACGGCCGAGTAGCCGCCCACTCCACCCCTACGCAACATCCCAGGGCTGGAGTTCGTCACCCAAGCGAACGATGCAATCGTAGAGCACGGTATGGCGCTCGGCCGGGTTAGCATCCCGATGAAAATGCCCGTAGTACCAGCGCTTGTAATCCAAGCGGTCTTCCAGCTCATCGAAAAACGCCGTAAGCCGATCAACGGCGGGGTAATTCCAGCCGGGTGCCGGATAAAGCGTGGGCGAAAGCATGCGCGTGGAGCAGGTGTGGGTGATCACGTAGTCGACCTTCCAGTCTACGCTGTCGAGCTTTGTCCGCGCCTCCTCAAAGTTGCGCTCGTCCGGCAGCTCCTGCGGCCACCAGCTGGAATACGGAATGCGGTATTCCTTGTCTACGCTCGTGGCACCGCCCATGGTAAAGATCGTTGAGCCGTCGAGCTCAAAAACCTCACCGCGCGTCAGGCGCCGTATGGGCGAGGTATCCGACAGGCGCTGCGTCAGCCCACCGTGCCACAGCTCCATGGGACGCTCCGCCCAGTGATCGAAACGCTCGTGGTTGCCGTCGACGAACAGCACGGTATAGGGGCGCGATTCCAGCCAAGCGATATCGGTGCATTCCTCGGCAGAGAAATCCCACGGAAAGCCAAAGTCGCCCGCGACAATCAGATAGTCGTCGCTCGTCAGGCTATCCCCAAGGTCCCAATCGCGCAGCTTTTGCATGTCGAGGCCGCCGTGAATATCGCCCGTCACATAGACCGTCATCGGATTACCACTTCCCTCTTGTACGCCGCCAACTCGCGCTCGACCTGCCTGTCGCCGGTCTCGTTGACCCACCACGGCCATTTCACCCGGCCGCACGGCTCGTCGACCCCGGCGAACCATTCCCTCAGTTCGTCGAGGCTCACCGGGGAGTGCCCGTTGGCATCGCAACCGACGTCGTAGCGCAGAAGGCCCTGCCTGCGGTTGAACTCGTTGTACGCGTCGCCGCTGCTGTGGATATGCCCGTGGAGGTGCCACGATCCATGGCTCATGCCCTGCCAGTCGGCCATGGGGTAATGGCTCAGGACGATCTTCTGCCGGTCGATTTTGAGCACGCAGATCGGCGGCTCCACGGTGAACGCGCCCGCGACCGCCGGCTGGGTCCAGTCCTTGTCGTGGTTTCCCGGGACGAGGTGGATGCGCCTGCAGGCGATCTGCTTGCGCAGCCCGTATGCGTCCTGGACGGTCATCTTGAAACTGAAGTCGCCCAGGATGTAGAGTTCGTCGTCCACGGCGACCTTGCCGTTGATGCTGTCGACGATGGCATGGTTCATCTGCCGGATCGCGTCCCACGGGCGGTCGGTAAACTTCAGCACGTTCTCATGCCCGAAGTGCGTGTCGCTGGTAAACCAGATCATGAGGAACTCCTAACGCTCTTGCTTAGAATAACCGCTCGCCGCTCACTCTACTCATCGGCGCGTCGCGCTTCGATCGGCACAATTTCCTGGTAGATAAGACGATGCTTGTCATCGCGCCATTCATCGTCATGGTAGTGACCAAAGAACCAGGTGCGATAGCCAAGCCGATCGTCGAGCTCGCCCAAAAAGTTCTGCAGCGCGTCATCGTAGAACTCACGGTTGCACTCCATACACAGCTCGTCCGCCAAATCGACCGGCGCCTCGTGGGTCACCACATAGTCGACCTTCCAGCCCACGCGGTCGAGCGTATCGAGACAATGCTCCGTCTCGCTCTCGCTCGGCATTTCCTCGGGCCACCAGGTCTTTCCCTCCTGGCGCCATTGCTTGTCGTGGCTCGCAGCGCCGCCCATGGTAAGGACCGTGGTCCCCGCGATGTCGAACACCTCGCCGCGCATCAGGTGCAGCACGTGCGGGCGCACCTCATGGACGAGACCGCCGTTCCACTCCCGTACTGGTAGCTCCGCCAGAAGGCGATGGTTCTCGTGATTGCCGTCGACAAAACACGTGGTCCAAGGCTTGGACTCAAACCAGTCGAGCCAGTATTTGTCGGTGTTCGAGCCGCCCCATATAAAGCCAAAGTCGCCGGCCACGATTACCACGTCGTCGCGCGTCAATGTACAACCCAGTGGCCAACTGCGCGACGAGAAGCGGCTCGCCCCGTACTCGGCAATACCGTGAACATCTCCGGTAACGAAAATGGACATTCAGCAACACCTCCGCATCGCGCGGCCCAGACCAATCCGACGCCGGGAATCAATACCAGCCACTCTGTCCTTTAGGGCTTACCCCTCGTTCTTCCATCCAAACGGGTCAAATACCCAAAAGATCAGATCGAGCACGCCGCCGGTCACCATGGCACCGGCAAGGGCAATGCAAACGTGCAGTGAGCTTGTGCTTCGAAGCACGTCAAACGGCCCCAAAACAGCCACCATCCCAACCGCCGCGCCAGCCAGGCACAGCGCAAGACATGGGCCCGCGTCCTTAACGCCCTTCTTTACGAGATGCTTTGCGTTGTCACTCATTACTATCGAACTCCTTAGAGAATCGTTGCTCTGATTCATGCCACCACAGCAGAACAGGACGGCAGGCTAAGTGTCACATGTCGTGCGGACACGATTTAGACCCATACGTCCACAGGACCCCGCAACATTGCGAAACATCCTCGAAGGAGCATCTAAGCCGTTGGCGGGCAGCATACTGGGCAGGGCGTTTTGCCTCGTTTGAGTGCGGACGCAAGTGGCACACTTGTTCTGATGGCGGCTCGCGGAAGGCCCTTGCATCCCGCGGCGTTGTGATAGCGCTTGCCACTCTTGGTGACGATTACATTGACCGTTGAGACGTCCATGCCACGGGACTCGCCAGGCATCGCCATCTTTTGGCGCTCCGAAACTTGTTCATTGGATTTTCCGCTCGAAAAACCAGAATCGCGGAAGCGATTAATGTAGCTATCGAAACATCCGTCGAACAGCAATCCCGTCGCCAAGCCTGCCATGAACCCACAGGCAATCGCAGCTTCTCCTCTAATTTGCATTTGTCCCTCCTTAAGCAATCTTGAAGATTAAAGACGGCGCGCGCCGCGGGGTTGCCCCCTGCGACGTGCGCCGAAAGTGATCCGTTTTCCTCCGTCCCTAGCGGATCGGTTGGCGGCGCTTGTCGGAGAGGAAGACGCCGACGGCCACCAGGACCGTGCCGCCAATCACGAAGGTCTCGCCCAGCAGGCCAGACGCGTCACCCGTAGCAGGCATCGCAGTCTGCGTCGACGCGCCTTCGGTCGTCGCCGTCATGTGCTTGGCCTGATACGTCACCTGCGTTGCGGGCTGGGACTGAGCATCGGTGCCACGCTCGGCGGCCTCTTGGCGGGCAATCTCGGCGTTGAGCTCGGCGATAGCAGCGTCAAGCTCGGCCTTGGCGGCGTTGTAGTCACCGAGCGCCTCCCAGTAGGTCGGTGCCACGGCATCGGTTGCGGCGGCAGCGGCGTCGAGTTCCGCCTTGGCAGCGGCGGCACGCTCGACAGCGTCGTGAGCTGCGGCGATCTTAGCGTTGAGCGCCTCGTCCGCATCGTCGGCATGTCCGTTAGCGATGGAGTCGGCAAGGTTGATCCTGCGCAGACGGGCAGCCGTAGCGGCAGAGGCATCGCGAGCGACGATCGCATCCGTCACGGCGTCATCCGCTGCAGCCACGCCAGACTCGGCATCGGCCTGCGCCGAAGCCGCGACCTCAACAGCGGTATCGGCAGCGGCCTTGTCCTCCGCAGCCTGAGCAAGCGCCGCGGCAGCATCGCGCAGCTGAGCCGCACGAGCAGCAGCCGCAACGGACGTGGCCTGCGCCGCGGTCACAGCTGCGCCGGCGTCGGTTGCGTCGGCCTGAGCGGCAGCAAGCTCGGTCTGGGCAGCGGCAACGTCGGAATCCGCCTGATCGGCCACGCCCTGGGCGGCACCCAGTGCAGTCTGCGCGTCAACTTGGACAGCACGCGCTCCCTCGAGCGCCGCCGAAGCCGCATCAAACGCACGCTGAGCAGTGGCAACATCGGCCGAATACGCGGCCAGCTCGTCCTGAGCGGCGGCAAGCGCGCCCTGCTTATCGCCAACGCCGGCGCGAGCGGCATCCAACGCACGCTGAGCGGCAGCCGCCTTGCCCTTGGCGGCATCGAGCTCACCAGACTTGGCAGTCACGACACCCTGCGCCGCGGCAACCGCAGCGTTGGCAGCGTCCACGTCGGCGCGGGCATCAGCCACGGCACGCGCAGCGGCCTCAGCCGCGGCCTGCTTCTCCCCCACGGCAGCCTGGGCATCCGAGACCCCAGCGGCGGCGGCGTCAACATCGGTGGCAGCGGCATCAACCTGCGTCTGCTTAGCGACGGCAGCCTGCGATGCGGCGCTCACCTTCTTGCCCGCCTGCGCTGCCACGCTCTGAGCAGCAGCAAGCTCCTGACGAGCCGCGTCCACGCCCTGCCCAGGATTTGTCAGCGAGTCGCACCACGCGTTGAGCGCAGCCTCGTACTCGGCAACTGTCATCGGATTGGCGGCATTCGAGTACCAGCCTCCAGACATAGAGAACGTCTGCGCCTGGGTTTTCCAACCAGACATCGATCCGCGCGTGCAAACGCCCATGCCCGTCACGGCGTAATCGGGATCGATCACATTCATGTAGTGACCGACCGTGTGCACAAGCCCGCCATGCACCGCAACGTAGCGGTCCACTTCATCGCCATGCTGACGATAAAAATCGAAAGCAGCCTTTCCCGTAAGGCCCGTCGCTCCCAGCGTAGCCGCAGCGCGGTCAAAGACGGCCTTTTCCTGATCGACCCACTGGATGAACGGATCGCTTCCGTAGTTCCACGCCACGTTTTCGCCCACGTTGAACTGCTGAGCATGGGCAACCTTGGTGTCGGAGTAGTTCGCATCGGCAATGGCGGTCGCCATCATGTTGTACGTCACCTTGAGCTCGCTCAAGCCGACGCTCTTGCGATACTCGTTGCACGCCTTGAGCCACACAATTGCTTGCTTCATGTTGGCCAGACTCGTCGCGTCAACCTCCTCGCCCACCTTGGTAAGGCTGGCATATTTGCAGTTGAGAATCAGGTCCGCTGCATCGTCGGCACCCACGCTCTTAAAGAACGCGATGGCGCCCTGGCGGTAGTTTTCCGCCGAGGCATTCGCCGTAGCTTGGGCAGCGTCGAGCTTGGCCTGCGCCTGAGCCACAGCCTGGTCGGCCTGCTGCTTTTGAGCCTTTGCCTGGTCGAGCGCCTTGTCGGCAGCGTTCTTCTCGTCCTTAGCGGCCGAGAGCTTGGCCTGAGCGTCGGCCAGCGCCGCGAGCGCATTGGCATGCTCGGCCTTAGCCTGATCGACGGCGGCGTCTGCCGCGGTCGCAGTAGCCGTGGCAGCGTCCAGCTTGGACTGCGCGTCAGCCGCAGCCTGCTGCTGGACGGCGAGCGCCTGCTGAGCAGCCTGCACCTCACCCTCGGCAGTGGTCACTTCCTGCGAGGCGGCTGCGAGTTCGCCCTCGCGCTGCGCCTGGACCGACTTGGCGGCCTCCAGCGTGGCAGCAGCGGCGTCCACCTTTGCCTTGGCAGCCTCGTACTCCGGGCCTGCTGCACCCTGTTCGGCTCGATCCAAATCTGCCTTGGCGGCGTCATAGCTCGCCTGAGCGGCATTCACATCCGCGTCGGCTGTATCCTTTGCCTGCTGAGCTGCCGAAAGCTTGTCCTGGGCGTCCTGCTTTTTAGCCACGGCAGCGCCAGCAGCAGCCTGGGCATCCGCAACCCTAGCCTGAGCGTCAGCCGCCTGCTGCTTGGCCTGCGCCAGCTCGCTCGCAGCCTGATCAGCCGCAGCCTGGGCAGCGGCTATGGCCTCGGGCGTGGCATCAGATGCGCCATCCTGGGCAGCCTCAAGCGCAGTCTGGGCATCGCCTGCCGCCTTTTGGGCGGCAGCCAGAGCTTCGTCCTTGTCCGCCAGGTTCTTCTTAGCGGCACCAAGCGCAGCCTGAGCGTCCTCAAGCGCCTTCACATCTGCATCGGCCTTGTCCCGCGCGGCACCCATCTGCTGCTCCAGCTCGGCCGAAGCTGCAGAAGCGGCAACGTCGCTTGCACCACGAGCCGCGTCGCAGGCGCTCTGAGCCTGCTGCTGGTTGGCAGTGGCGGCATCGTAAGGAGCGGCCGCCGCATCCAAATCGGCCTTGGCGGCAGCGGCCTTAGCGCGAGCCGCATCGACCGCAGCCTGCAGGTTGGCGACCTTCTGCGCCGCTGACACCGTGCCCGCGCCAGCACTAGCAGCGGCCGCGCTCGTCAACGGGGAAAGCACCGCAGCCGGCTTCCCAGTAGTGTCGGCACCGTTCGCACCCTGCGCCACCGCAGTCAGCGGAGACAGCAGCGACCCGCTCGCCATGGCGATTGTCGCCACGGTAACCGTCGTCATATGCCCGGCGGCCTTCGCCTTACCCACAGCGCCGTCGTTGATGTTCTTATTCACGCTCTTGCTCATTGCCGATTCCTTCCCACGATGAGCTGATGTTTGATACACATAGTCGATCTAACGTGCCCCGCTAAAAAGAGGTGATAACGGGGTAATAAAATCGGAGGTTCTAGATCGCGAGTCGGCTGAATTAGCGGATGCCGAATTCATACTCCCACTCGTGCTCAATCTCGTTCAGATACTCGCGATCTTCGGCGCTAGGCTCCAAATCGCTCTGATTGTACAGGTAGTTCTTGGTTTTAGAACTGCCATAGTATTCGTACATAGCCTGAAGATTGATCTGCTCGCTATTGTCGTTGTAAAGGGGTGAAATACAGGTAGTCATTGCTCAAGTCCCTCCAAGATAAACTCTAATGCGTATGCTTGGTCTCTTTTCGAGACCCCATCTGATGTGCTATGACTGCAGTATATGCACTCCTACTATAGGATGCAAGAACAATTTTAGATTTCTAGTACATATAACTCGACTACACTCTTATAAGCATTCATCGCCATCCCCCACCGCGCCCTCACGCGCAGCGCACTCGTTGAGATACTTGACCGGAATCGGCCACACGGACGGAGCCTTATAGCGCGAAAGGCCTATGTTGGCCAGCTGAACCAACAACTCGGACAAATCATCGCCGCCGAGCATCTCAATCGAACGCACGTGAATCGCAGTCGCCATATCCTCCTGGGTGCCGTTGTTGACGCCCACAAAATAGCAAGTCCTGCCCGCGCGCTCGAACGTTCCAATGCCGTAATAAGGCGAGTTGTAGCTCTCGAAAATCTCTTTCTTACGCCCCGCCTTGCCCGCGAGCTGATGCTCGCCCACCAGAGCCATAAAGTTGTTGGAAAACGTCGTCAGTCCCGTATCCCGCACGCGCGCAAGCATAGACCGCCCGTTCGCATGCACGTCAAAGACATAGGCGCCCTTATCGATTTTGCCGTCCGCGGTCAGCAGATCGAGCTCCATCTCGTCCTCGGGACCATCCTCTGCCGAATGTGAGGCATAGTGCATGCCCCCATCCGCGCCAATCGCCAACGTAGCGATACGCGAATCCAGCTCAATCTTGTCCTTTGCTTTATACGGCACATCGACTAAGCCACACACCGTCACCGACTCAATATCCAAAGCGTCAAGATCAAACGCCGCCACCCGCTCGTCGACAACATCCTGCTTTACCAGCAGTTCTTTGAGCATGGCGCCCAGGATCGCCTCTTGCGCATTGCGATCCTTTTGCTTTGGCACCACCTTAAACAGTGGCTCGCACACATCCGGCGTCACGTGCTGTTCCACCACGCCAACATGTAAGGCATAGCCGTCGTCCTCAGCAACCTCATTGGGCACAACGACAAGGTTCAGCGCCCGCGAATCCACGGTCCTTCCGCCATACGATGCGCGAACGCCCCACGAGGAATCGTTAAGTCGATCGGCCAGCCGGCGCGCCACTTCGGCAAGCCCATTACGCGCAAACGACACCACGATTCGCCGCCCCGCCATGCGCTCCGCAACCACGCGCGCGTACTCATCGCCCTTGAGCACCTCGTAGAAACTCTTGCGCGCGTATTCCATGAGCGTCACCCGGGCGAAGTCGCTGTAACGGCGTTCGAGAATCTGCAGCTCTCGATACAGAATGCCCTTCTTGGTATAGGCGACCTTGTCCGCCTGGGCCGAGAACGTCAGATCACGGCGCTTGGACGGCTTGTCGCCCCTGGCGCGCCGCAGGATGTACTCGTCTTTTTGTTCGTGGGCAAGCACCATCGTCGCCACGGGCGATAGCCTGTAGCCCACTTGGCTCTTAATCTTCTCGAGCTCTTTCTCGTCACCTTGTGCCCTGCCAATAAGCACACGGCGCTTGGTAAACGTTCGAATCTTAAGATCGAAGGTGCAATCCTCATCAATAACGATTTCAACCGTTTCGATCTTGGCAGGTCCCCTTCCGTCGCTTTCGACAGCATCGCGGCGGGCACCCTTGGCGCTAATGACATACAGGTGCCCGGTGTCATTGGGAACCTCGTCCTCAATCCCCTCAAACTGAGAGCAGGAGTTGAACAGCAAACGGAGTGCAACGTAATCGTCCAACTCGTTCCAATTAGCTTTAATCGGAACCACCTGCTCCTGATAAAGCGAGGCATTAAGATCGCCCGTCTGCGCGCCCGCCTTAACCATCAAAAAGACGCGGTTGTCTGCAAGCTGCGTGAGCGCCACGACCTTGCCCGTCTGGCACACATCGGCCATAAAGTTCGCCACGGCATGCTTACCAGCATCGCCTACGTTGCACCAAAAGACCGAGTAGCGCTCCTCAGCAGCAGCGGCATCGAGCTGCAACACGAGCTCTGATACGGCGATGTCTCCCAAACCGCACGGCTGGTTATGCTTCGATTGCACGGCCGATCGCCTCCATCATCTCCAAATTGATTGCACCGTCGGCGGCCATATAAGGAACGGAGAACACAGTCCCCTCGGCATCGAGTGCCTTGGGCACGCACTCAAGCGCTGCCTCATCAGCCAAAACGTTGACGATTAGCAGGCGTTTCGCCCCAACCTTTTGAGCCTTCGCCCTAAAGCGCTCGACATCCGACGCCTCGCGACCGTCGCGAACATAAGCGATATAGGCACCGATGCGATAGTGCTTAAAATCGATCCATACCCCGGTCGTGTTGTCAGCAGCATCGAGCACCTCAAAGTCGCCACCTGTCTCGGCGTGTGCCGCATCGCCACGCGTAAGCGAATAGCGGCCGTCGTAATATGCCTCAAAGATTGCCCTTCCGGCAGATTCTCCCAGCTCACCCAGGTAGACCGCCTGGAACATATAGGGCGTCATGTGTGCCGTCGCCGCCGGCTGCAGCGTTGTGGGCACCCCGTCGCTCGACCAACGCTCACGCACTTCGCGAATTGACAGCAGCTCGGGTACGCGCGCCGCCGCCTGGCTCACCTGGCGAACCGTCGCGCCCTTTAAGCCCTCCTTGCAGTGGCAACGATCCTCCAGACGAGCAGCAATCTGCTCGACGGGCTCACCATCGTAGCTAGGGAATTCAAAGTGCGGCACCTTGCATGCCTCGCCTTCTGCATAGGCATAGCCATTTGCAGCATGCGACATGCGCAGCGCGGTACTCCGGCGCTCTGGGTATTGCGCGAGATCTTCCCACGGCAGGCAAAAATGATGCAGATAAAAGTCGCGCTCGCCATCAAAAGCAGCGAGATCTTCGTCCCCGGCGTTTAGCGAGGTAACTTTCCACGCCAGCTTTTCGTGCTTTTGCTTGGCAAGGTTGTTCCTAAAGGCGGCAAGGTTCTGCTGCTTAACGGCAGCGTGTTCCTTGTTGTCCGTCATATGGTTGTTGGCAGCGGCACAGGCACCAACCACCTGCTCAAGCTCGTAGCCCATCGGCAAATCATGCAAGAACGAAAAGTTGCAATCGTTCGCAATCTCGCGGTCGAGCAGCACCTGCACGCAAGGCATCTTTACACTCGTGCGCATCAGGCGACCCACAGCCTGTGCCACAATGCGAGCGCCTTCGACCTGATAAGAGAGGGTGTCGCGCACCGGCAGGCTCTTATTAACGCCAGATAGAAGCATCCGTACGTTCCGGCGCTTTTGAGTAAACGGAACCTCGCCGCGCGCTACCAGTTCCTCCTGCTCCACCACGCCAAGTAGCGCCTGCTGGACAAACTTATTTGAGTTGATCTCCACTCCCCAGGTCAAACGACTTGTGGGCGACTCGATATATAAGAAATCAAGATCCATCTTGGGGCGACGGTCGACATTTTCAAAGCCGCAATCGACCTGATGAACCATGTCGCACAGATTCTCCGGCACCTTGTATTTGAGATTCTTGGAAAAGCCACCGGCCGAAAGATTGATAAACATCAGGGTCGGCTGGCCCAGCTCGAGACGTTTTTGAGCGCCACGCCAACCTGCATCCCATTCCGCAGCGTTAAAGCACGGCACCATGTCCTTGGCGGCCTCAAGCGATTTCTCGTACGACATCTCGGGGCACTTGATGTTTCTAATCACCAGCTCCGCGACAATCTCGCGCGCAAGATCCAGCGCCAGACTATTGAATTCGCCATGGTTTCCCATGTGGCGCGTGGTAAAAACGGCTCCCGCCCGTTGCTCGTTACGCGCCACACCACGGGCCCAAGTACTCACGGCAACAAGCGTCTTGCTCAGGCGCTTCAGCTCAAACTCGATGCTCTTGGCGTCGCTCACGCCCACCCTGTCAGCAATCTTTAAGCGCAAGCGCACCGCAAGTCCCTCACTCACGCCAATCCCGTCAAAGAACCGCATCGCGCGCTCGTACACCTCGTCGGGCGACACAATGATGCCGCCAAAGGCGCCGCCTGCCAGCGCGACCATGCCGGCAATTTCCTTGGACTCATCCACCCAGGCAATATCGACGTCGTACTCCTTCGCAGCCTGTTTGTTAAACAGCTTAGTCTGTCGCACGATTTCCTGGTTGAGCTCGCCAATCCATGCGTCCTTGCGAACCACGCCATGAACCTCGTCAAGGTAATCGAGGTTGAAGTTTTTGACGGTCGGCGCACTCCATGTTGCGCTCATGCATACGCAAGGCGCTTTGGCGGCAATGGAGGCAAGGTAGGCCTCGGGCATGCGCTCAATGCCATGGCTGGTTAGATACGTGGTAAACATGTGCTCGATGGTGGTTTCCATCACTAGATAATCGACACCACGCGCATACATCGAGTCGTCGGCGGCATCGATCTCGTCATTCTTGCGATCTTTATAGAACAGCGCCAGCATCAACGCATCCCAAAAATACTTCTCGCTGGTCTGGTTGTTCCTAATGCCCAAGGCATCGATGATGTTCTTGCGCGAAAGGTCGTCCTTGTACGAAAGACCTCCGTAGTACAGGCTGTCCATAAGGGTGGCGCAGCGGGCAAGATGACCCACCACCATCCTAACGACGCCACGCGCACGACGAACCGCCTTGTTAACGGTTTGCTGCCCATCCGCCCCATGAGCGGTAATCATGTTGTGGGTACCACCCTCATTGGGCTTGTAACGCAACGGGTTTACCGAGTTGTCACCCACCGAAATATCGTCACTACCAAACAGGTGTCGACCGGAGAGCTGCTCTTCTTTCGCCTC
This sequence comes from uncultured bacterium, assembly GCA_905216105.1. Taxonomy (GTDB): domain Bacteria; phylum Actinomycetota; class Coriobacteriia; order Coriobacteriales; family Coriobacteriaceae; genus Collinsella. The sequence goes on from CAJMSG010000004.1 coordinate 11,896, forward strand.
GTCAGACAGCGCAAAAGGCGGACGCAGTTTCATTTCCTTAATACAAGAGGCAAGTGCCTTTTGAATTTTCTGGCATCCTTGGCGATTTCTTCGGCGGCTTCTTCTACGCTCGCTCGCGAAACCCTGTTCCTCTCGGCATTCGACCCCTTGTGATCGCCCGACGTGGAAGCGTGTGTGTAGACCGCCATCCATTGATCGCGATTTCCCAACAGCAGAGGGTCAACCACGCCACCGTTAAAATGACGGTCGAGGATACGCAGAACCTCGTCCGGTTGGAACGTCACGGGATCATCCGTCAGCGTCGACAGTATGTCGGCCTTCATGTGGTCGATTTCATCAAAGATAAACAGGCCCTTCTCGGCAGCTATTGCGTTAAAGAGCACAATGCCTGCACCGGTCACCGTATCGATCCTATTGATGAGCTTTTGCGGTGTCAGGGCAATCACATGCGGCATGCTCTCGTCATTGGGCAGGGCAGACGGCCAAATCTGAGGGGTCACCTCCATACCGCGCGTGACGTTTTTAAGCTCGTGGCTCACAGCCCAACGCAAGCTCGCATCCGCCGACGATAGCTTCTCGCGAAGGGCGGGGGTCAAACGGTCTGCAACACCTCCCAGGCGATTTCGAGTGTCAAGGATGCCCAAGAGGTCATCGGCGATCTCCATCGCGTTGCGCCATGCGCGCTTAATGATGCGATGAGAGCTCTCGTCGTCTGCCTCGATGGGACACGGGATGTCACGCACGCCCACAGCGCCCTTGCCACGCGTAGTCTCAATCCAACGCAGGATGTTTTCGCCCGCGCGCGGAAGATCGAACACGATGCGCTGCACGACATCGCCATCCATGCCCTGGTCAACCAGCAATTTGCGCACGCCTGCAACGTAGTTGTCACGGTTGTCCTTACCCGGCACCACAAACACCAGGTAACGACGGCCCGGACACTTGTTAAAACAGCCCGAATCGTCCCAGCCACCGGCAATCAGGTCGGCCGTGACCTGCTCGGCCGTGTAGTTTTTACCCGAGCCCGTCGTGGCACCCAAAAAGTACAGGCCGTTGTTGTCCTGATCCCTAACGTCGTCCTGGCCCTTGGGGACAAACAGCGCGCGCTCAAAAAACTCGCGCATCGCCTTTTGGCGCGCAAGGTAGGGAGCAAGCTCCTTGTCGCCCGCAGACGACGGATTCGATTGACAGTTCAGTTCCCACGTAGTCATGGTCAAACCTCCGATTTAGTTGTTACACGTGGTTGATACCATCCCGTGCGGACAAAAACTCACGCAGGGCGGTCAAGGCGGCGGCGTCCATGCCGCCTGAGAGAAGAAAGAAAGGAAAGAGAAACAGTCGCGCCACCTTCGAAGATGAGCTGCTTGCCCGGTTTGTCCTGGCATACCTGTCGTCCGACGAGGGACAGAAAAAACTGGCAGACACCTCGCACGGAGATGCGCTTGTGCAACTTGCCCCCAAAGACCTCCGAAGCATGACCGTACCCGTTCCCAGCCAACCGGAACAAGAGCGCTACGCGCGAGAGTACGAAGTGAAACAGCGCGCCTACGAGGACGCCCTTAAGCATGCGGAACATTACGCCGCGAGCAAGGGAACGATGTAAGGCTGGGATCGGCAGGCTGCCTGGACTTTTCCCGGCAGCCTGCCGATCGATCGCGCCGTACGGAGCGGCACCAGGTCGCGGGCGCCGTGGGCCATTGGGAGCAACCCCCCTCCGCTACCTATGCGACAGACCGGCTTTTAGGAAGGGAAATCCGACAAGGCACAGCGCGAAGCCGACGGCCGCGATTGCAAGCACGATGGCCACGCTCACGACGACATAGGCCACGGCAATGAAGACCAGCGCCAACATGCATGCAAGCAGCTCGGCCACGTAGCACAAGACCAGGTTCGAGCTCGCGCGCTTCAGCAGGACGTCGGCGAGGCGGACAAGCTCGATAGCAAAACCGCTGCCGAAATTGCGTCCGGGACCCTTTGCAACAAACCACTTGAACAGGCACATCAGGGCGCAGCCCAGCATCATCATGATAGAAATGGTCCATGCAGAGTGCCCCGTCTCGACAAGGCTCTGGTCGCCCATCGCACTGCCGTTGACGAGCCAGGCCGTTCCATAACCCATGAACAGCATCGACAGCAGCAGGCAGGCGCTCACCGCGGCGAGCAAGCGCGACACGCGCCTGCTGAACACCGGATCCTCGCAGCTGAGCCCAAACCCCTTGCGAACGCGCCAAACGGCATGGTAGGCAGGGTATGCCGCGATGAGCGCGGCCACGAGCAGCGACGCCCAATCGGACCCAGGCGCCGCCGACGCGTACTCCGTGATCGCAGAAACGGAGTAGTTGGTGTGGAACGACTCGTTCAGAAATAACGCGAACTCGCCCCTCCAGATGCAGAACGGAGCGGCGACGGAGGCGATGCCGACAACGGCAATCGCGGCGACGGCAATGAGCAGCGCGCCCTGCACGAGCTTGACGGCCTCGCCCTTGTTGATGCGGGGTGCAGCCTCAACGACGCTGGATGAAATTTGGATAGAGGTGTTCATGATCTTCCTTTCAGAGAGACCCGATTGGTTAGCGATTGGGTTTTAGAGTGATTGATGCAAATACGGGGGCTATCTAATTGCCCCAGCAAAACAGCAGGTCAATTTGACCGTTCGTGAAGAAATGGGACTAGCAGGCGATGTCAAAATCGTCGTGGCTCGAGATTTCAGCGCTAGCGACACCACGCGATGGGACACACGCAAACTCAAGCTGGCGAACCGGCGAGACTATCGGATAGCCCTCGGCACCCCACTCAAGCTCAAAGCCCAAGCGGGCAAGCTCGTCGCGGCAGTTGTCGACCATAAGCTCACAGGCGCTTTGACGGGCGCAGGCCTCAAAATAGCCAAGCTCGCATGCATCGGAAAGGCAGGCCTTCAGCTCGTCGCAGATGGTCATAACTTCGCAAACGAGATCTTCGAGTTCGTCGCACCTGGCGGAATTCACCAGTTCAAACAGGGTGTCGTCAAACATTTTCCGTCCTCCTTTGGACTTCTTTCTTGCTCGACTCCTATTGAACACGGCAGAGTGGCACAATAGCACACATATTCTGGTTTTTAAATTTTGTGCTATTAGGAGATAGACATGAAGAAAATCGCATACAGCCTCGATGCCGACTGGAATGCGCGCGTCCTCTTTCTCCGGTCCAAAGCAAACCCACAACTCTGCTTGTTAAGCAAATACAACGGCTTTAGTTCGCCAAATGCAGATCACGCTAGCCTATTTGATTCAGTTGACTTAGCAAACGACCTACTCCGGATCGACCTGCATTCGTTCTTCACCGAAATGGCCGGCTGGCATCTCTATTACCGCAAATGCAGGCCGGCCTATATCCTGTCTGAAGATGCCCCCTACATTCGCCACTTGTCTAAACTCGATGTCAGCGATCATGGCCTTTTTCACAAGCGCACGGCATACTGGAAAAGACTGGAGTTGGCACCTTACATCGACAGAGTTGAAGGCTCAAAATTTAGGCTGCTCATTTTTCCAGACCGGCATGAATATGCCCGCTGGCGCGATTCCCAGCCGCCTCTTTCACCTGGTTTTTGTCCAGCCATTAACAGCGCCTTGGAGCACAGCTCCAGCGGCAGTATTTCCACCTCTACAAAACACCTGCTTATGAGCGCTTGCTCAATATGTTTGACGTGCAACGGCTCAAGCTTGCCTGACCCGTTCTATTATTCCTACCTTTTTGGAACGATCGCCGCTGAATGCAGCGAGATAAACGGGCTGTTAGCCCTCATTTGTGCAGACAAAAACCTGATTCAACGATACGACGCAGCTGGCCTCTTCGGCTCATATCTCTCCTTAGAAAAATTCGAAACAGGGCGAATTGCGAAGATTAGTTCTTTTGAGCTTACAGAAGAGCCCAGTATTGCGACGTACGACCCGACTTCGAGTTTCTCCAAGTTCTTCAAAACGGGCGAGTCGTCTTTTCTGACAAGCCATGACCTCGACTACCTACAGTCGTTATACGCCGCCATCTTACAAACATGCCTTAACATTGACCAGAAAACGCATAGTGTTTCCGAAGGAAAGGCGCTCGACGAGCTTAAGAATCAGGCAATCCGAGCGTATATAGACGCTTCCAACAAGGCATACAGGGGAATGGCTCAAGAACTGGACTCTGTAATCAACCTTTGTTCAAAGGTGCTTTCATCTTTAAGAATATGGGGGGCTTCTGAAAAGAATCGCGAAACGTTAATTGATCTTTTAAGCGAATTGCAAACGTTCAGAGATTCTGAATATTTCCGTACGCTTGATCAGTTTTCCAACATTAATCACCAGTTGTCGCAATCAAATGTCTCTGACGATCTGATATTAAAAGCTCGAGAGATAATAGACCACTTCAGGCGCCTAACCGACAGCGACACCCGTGGACCCCTGGTCCGAAATGTGGCACTGAATGACACCGAGGCATCACTTGAACAAATAAAGAGACATGCGATTATCCGTCATGCCAAGAATACATGCCTGTTTGAGACGGAATGGTCCTTTTCAAAGTTCTATGCACGACTTCTTAGCGAGCTGCTCAATTGCGGAAAAATTCCAATTAGATGCAAGTCATGCGGCTCGTTATTCTTTCCAACCGGATCGAACAGCCAGTACTGCGACCGCTTTGACCCCACTACCAATCTATACTGCAACCCCCGACTCAACGAAAAGAAACACTTGGGCCGAAAGGCACCGCATGGCACGGCCATCAACCTTCATAAAAAGGCGGAAACCGCCAAACAGCTCAATGAAAAAAGACGTCATGCATACTTTGCAGAGCTCGAGGAATTTGTTGACCATGAAATAGGGCCCGTTTACTTCAAAAGCACTCTGATAACGGATGAGCTCTATCAGTCCTGGAGGTCCGCAATCAACACTCCGAAAAACCAGCCCAGAACAAAGACACCCGAACAGCTCGCCTTCCCTCATCCCGTAATCTGGGAAGACCGGGTCATTGACGGCAATCAGAAAATCGCCGTATACCTTAATCAGTATGCCTATCCCGCACTGCGAGACAAGCTTGACCAAAGTGACAAATCGTCAAAATCGAGCTGCACGGTAATAGACAAGCCAACTATTCGTTTTGGCGGTTGGATACTGTGCCTGTTTGAGCTTCTGCGTCTTATTGCTTCCATTAATAACGACAAGGAGCGTGTCCAAGATGGTCCAGTCCCAATCCCGGGCCTAGGCCCGATGGGTGCTTATACCCCCGATAGAAGTCCCTTGGAACCTTGGCCAAAAGGTAGAGAAAGGTTCCTGCGTTTTCCGTCCAGCGGGAAGGAGAGTTTTATTCTCTTTGAAATCATAGGCGAGGAGCGCAGCAAGCAACTTCAGATGGATTTAACGCATGCCGCGCCCCGGCCTCAACCAAAAGAGTTTCAATGGCAATATCCACTGGAGCGTCAAGAGCAAGACTGAGTATTTGCGCGGTTCCGTACCGCGCAAATTTCGGGACAGTACCGGCGGTATCGCGAATCGGTACCGCCGGTGTCCGTTCAGTACCGTCAGCCGTATATGTCGCGCATGTTGACGCTCCCCATCTCCAGCCAGACACTACCCGGCGCGATCACCATTTTGCGGATTCTAACGCTGGATTAAACAAGATTCCCGAAAATCCATGTTGTCATATCTCTGTCACGGGGTGTTTCGGCGTGACAAACGACGGCAAAAGTCGCAAGTGGTTTGGAGGTGCATTACCATGACGAAGCCCCACACAAATAGCCTGTGACTTGTAGGCGTAAGGATGCCATGAGCCAAACACAATCGCCCCGAGCAAAAGTAGGCCATTTTACTTTGTGCACTGATTGTCACCATGCTCATGTCGCAACCAGCTTGATATTTGCGAAACCGATTCCGTTACCCCGTTTTTTCGAGCGAAATTCATGAGATTTATTGGCAACATAGTTAGGTATACACTTTTTGTTCCCAACTTAGAGTCAATTCTCCATGTTTTGCATGCCGTGTCATCTGACACTGGATATAGCAAGGATACTTTTTGCGTACCCAGCAGATGAGCATCAGCGAAGACCTGATACACATCGCCTGAAACAGGATGATCGTTGTAAACCTTATACTTCGCGTCAGCAATCGCGATTACTTTATTGGTTCCGTCTTTGAAAACAACGTCCGGGATGGTTTCAAGTTTCTGGCCGCTTCCGGAAATTACTTCTCCGAAGCTGTAGGAATGCTTTGACACCTTGCAGTCATTCCTCTTTGAGCTTTGGTCGCAAAGCCAAAACATGAGGTTTTCGAATACGGAATCTGTATTCCATAGAAAACCGCTTAGGGATTTGTCCCCCACGGCATAAGACAACCCAGACCCTTCAAGAAGCATCAGAGAAATGTTAAGGGCATCTTCTAGTCCTCGATATTGCGCACTTAGGCGCAGTTTTCTTGCGTCGACAATATGAGGAACGGGTGTTTTGACGAAAGACAGTGTGCCGGCTACGTACCGCAGATTACGAGCCATTGAGGGTGATCCGACTATTGCAGTTAATCGTTCAGCCGCCCATTTAATTAAGCTCGCATATGGAGTATCCATCGAAAGCGAGTCAATAAGGCAAGGGTATTCCCATGGACGGGCAACCATATGCGTTACCTGCGAAAGATCAAGGCTACCGCGTAAAGCAGGGCCCTTGTAACAAGTCGTTCGATATCCCTGGGGGAAACCCCTCAACGAGCCCTTTGTACAAGAATTTATAAACGCCTGTGCAAATAAATCAACAAGTGCTTGGTTGGTGGAGTTATTTGCCTGCATTTGTCGGTTGCTGATGAAACCTCCGTTTGCTACAGCAAGAATTTTCCAAAAAGCAACCTGCCATTCGTTATGTTGTGCATTAAGAAATTTGGGAGCTATTTCAAAATCGATATCTCCAATTCTTGCCATACCGGAAATACCCTCTGCGCGCACCTCGAATTGTCCCTCAGTGTTTTTTCGGATTGCGAAAGGAGTGCGTCTTAGCCCTAAAGAAGACCTCCACAATTCAGCGTTATTTCTTATTTCGTAAACCTCGGTTTGGGTAACTTCGAGCGGAATAAACTCTCCGTACTCCTGAAGCGTTATCCTCCGATGCTTTTTCATCTTGCGAGCCATCGGAATGAACGAGCAATAGTGTCTTTATCGAGGCTGGAAACATCCACAGGTGCAAGCACACCTGATCCATCCATGTGAGCAGCGTCTTCACGGACCGTCCAGGCATAATCTCCGTCTTCTGGAGGATTATCGGCTTTTAGTAGCCCGCACAGCACGTCAGCACGCCCTGCAAATCTGTCCTCCAGCTGAGGGAATATGGTTTCGTCCCACAGCTCTGCAAGTTGTTTCCATGACAGGTCCGAGCCGCTCTCGGAAGGTTGGAGCGACATAAACAGTCCGTGGCCAAGTTCAAACTCGGAACCAAGATCAGCCGCAATTGCATCATTAAGGTAATTAAAGATAGCGATGGCGCATTCTTGGGCGGAATAATGGTCGACGTCCTCGTTTCCTAAAGGAAATTCGGTAAACCAATAATATTTAAGTGTCTCTTCGGAGGGCTTTAAGTAGAGACGGTCAAAACGGCGCGCCAGCGCGCTATCGATTGGAACCGCAGCACGATCGACGCTATTCATTGTTGCAACAATGTAGATATCTTTAGGGAACTTCAAACCCTTTTTGATCCGCGCGATGCCTCCATCAGGACGGTGTATCTCCTCACTTTCGCCATCTCTGTAATTAATCTGGCGAAGCGGGATGGGAATAGGAAAGGCTCCGTCTTCACGGTAATCAAAATCTAGAAACGTCATGAACTCGCCAAAGATTCGAGCGGCATTCCCTCTGTTGATCTCGTCGATAAACAAGACAACGGACTTGTATTTGGAATTATCATCGTTCAATTCGATTACCGCATCAAGCAGAATACCTGCCCAAGGTTCCAAGGAGAGGGACGATTCGGCGGTTGAAGGCTTCAATCCAATAACAAAATCCTCGTATGTATATGACTGGTGAAAAGTCGTCCACACAACTTTTGCAGGTGTGGGTATAGGTAGTTTTCTTGTAGGACGAGTCAATGGCAACGCCATAGTGCTGTCTGGACCGATGGTGGCAGCATCGGGGTTATCGTCAGGTTGTTGAAGCTTGTGAAAAAGCTGGCTAATGATGCGAGTCTTTCCAGTGCCGGGAGGGCCATATAGCAACACGTTGCGCCCGCGAGACCAACTGTCAAAAATGCGGTTGTAAATAATATCGTCCATTGTTTATCCTTCCACCTCAAATACGCCACCGACTCCTTTGCTGCTGTATAGCTCCCAATTGGGGTCGCTCTCATCCATGTCTTCTGGGCGAAATCCCTTTGTAAACCCAGCATAAAACTCACCGTCGGTGGAGCGAGCGATATAGACCCTGAGTCCACCTTCCGGAAAGAACTTTGCAGCTTCATCCCTGTTTTTAACCCAATCAGGGGCTTCTGGGAATCCATACTTTTTCGTCCAGGCAGGATGCCTCATGGTGCTTTCTTGTCGACGATTCTGATTGCTGATTCTCAATCTATCGCCTGACTTGCTCTTGAATTCCAGCAATCCCATAACCTCTGGGTCACACAACACATGTGCGGAAATAGATATAGGCAAGGCCGCTACGCCTTCTGCCAATTCGTAGCCTAAGAAGTTCAGAGTTTTTTCTTTCATTGATGAGGGTATCTCGATATAGAGGGACCCATGTCCGCCGGCAATCTGGGGATGGCGTTCAATGTTGTAAAATTCCCCCAGTTGAACCTGTCTCCACCAGACTTTATCAATCTTTACCTGGTCCATTATTACCCCTTGTGTACGTGATACAGCTTTTCGTAAATGAAGTCAGATCGGGCTTGCCCATTGCTTCGATATCTAGTGTGTCTATGCTGGTAGAGCTTAACTTCACCATGGTTTGAAAGAATATCAATAATCTCGTCAGGCTGAATTTGCCCGTCCTCTGAGTATGATAGAAAAACGTCAGCAACGTCCAAATCTGACAGAACATCGTTCAATGCCGTTCCAGCAGTCCTTCTATAGCAAAAAGCAGAGGCGTCTTCTTTCCAGGGTCTCAAGCCGCCATCCCCGACAGCGTCTGGCTCATCCTCTCGCGCTATGGTTTCGAGGATGTGATAGTTGCCGGCGTATTGCCTCTTTGTGTAAGGGGGATCCAGATAAACCGCATTTGCTTGCAACAAAGAAGCTGTGATCGAAACGGGGCCGCGAATAACCTTGTGATCTCCTGGCGTGTTGATAAAACTTAATGGCGTTAATTCAATCGACTTTAGGGCGTTCTTCGACAGTTGTGACAAGAAGTACCCGTATGTGCCGCTGATGTTAGCAACTGAATTAACGGCCAAAAGAAGGTTTTGAAGCAAAACGATATGCTCGTGCTCTGAAAGGTTTCCTGTCAAGTAATTTTTTCGAATAAATTCTCGAATCGCGTCGATTTTTGCAGCGTTTTCCGCAGAAAAATACAAACGTGGCTTTTCTCGATTAGCAGGCTGTCCCTCCGCCCCGAACTCTCTGTAGAAGTAGCCCTTCTGAGGGTCTAGCTCGTTGATTGCCTGAAGCACTGCCGAATAACCCCCAAAATGCTCAAAAGCAGGTTCCTCTTTTATCAAGAGCCTTGCGGCAGCATGGATTGTCGGGAAGCAGAGGGCATCGGCGGCAATGACCGAAAAACCCCCGATAGCGAGGGCTTCAGATACGGCTGCAGTGCCGCACATAGGGTCGGCAACAACAGCGCCTCTTGGAACGTTGGACGTAATTACATCAACAATCCAATCGGCGAGCATCGTTTTGTTTCCAAGATATCGATATGCCAAATCTATTTCCTCTATTGTTCTCACTGGATAGTTTCGCGCCGTTTTATAACGATGCGTTCATACATGCGTCTGTAAGATCCATCTTCGCGACGCAGGTAGAATCGCGGTCCTCCAGATTGGAAAGATCCGGGTGCCGCATAATCCCTCATTGGCCGAGCAAGGCTGTTGCTCGATCCAACAATTTCGAATTGCTCTTTGTTGTAGTGGTCCATAAAGCTGATAGGAACACCCATCTCTCCGTAGAAATCAGAAGGGATCAGAGCGGTTTTGCTAACATCGATAGCAGGGTAATTGACGTATTCCGGGTAGGAACTCTCTTCATAGCGATGATGCATCTCCATCAGCGGCAATTCCACGTTTGGTTGAAGGTTGGTGAACCAACGAACCCCCTTTACGCGGATATATCGATTACCGTTTTCATCAACGCGGCTGCTGCTTGCCTTTAACGGATAGCTCTGAGGCACTAGGAATTCTCTATCTCCACTATGGATGCTTGGACCAAACCAAACAGTATCATTTTGAAAGAGCGGAAACACTTCCACGTAAGTCACCGCATTCATGTTTCCCAGTACAATAAATTTTTTATCTGATTCGACAAGCATGGAGAAATAATCTCTAAATTGGGAAAAGGGTGGGTTGGTTACGACTATATCCGCACGCTCGAGCAAGGAGCGCGCTTCTTCCCCTCGAAAATCACCAGTGTCATCCATTGCACGAAGCTTGGCTTTTCCGGGCAAAGATGACAGGGGATCCTGCTCTTCGCCATAATAATCGGCCCATACTCCTTTTGCGCAAGTTTCTCCTAGCAATCCTTGCTGCAACCCTTCAAAACCACTTGCAATTACGGCTTTCAATTGAAGGTTGTGAAACTCGTCGACGAAATACTTAAAAAAGTTGGAATAGCGCGGATCGTCGCAGTTTAAGTACACCACCTTACCGGCGAAGTGCTTGGCGTAATACGGAATCTCAGCTTGGATATCTTCAAGCTTTGTATAGAATTCATCCTTCTTACTGCGCTTAGCCTTTTCGAAATCAGCTGTTCGAGCGTTCTGTTCCAAATCTTTCCCTTTTCTGCCTTGATCCGACGAATAAACATTTCGTCAAGCTTAAAATTAATACTATATCAAGGCGTCTTCAAATCAGATTCTTGTATGCATTATCGATTATTCTGCTGGCGCCAAAGCATCCTTTCTTTGGTCGAAGCAGCTGCGTTTTTCCTTCTTGTAACTTGAAATCTCAAGTGCAGGTTTCTTCGATAAAGCTGCGCCTAGTCTTACAAGCGGTTCAACGTCGGGCGCAAGGGCCCTTTAGCCCGAGTGGCCGGCGCGTTTTCCCAAGCGGCAAATCAGATAGCATGGCCTCAGCCTTCCGCACCTTGTCTTGACAGGCGGAAAAGGAGGACCCGACACATAAGTAAGATCGTTTTTACGAAATAAATCCTTATAAGCGATTCCCATTGCTAACTCCTTAAAGCACAGATGCTGTTTACGCTATCGTTCTATCATTTCGTCCGGACAGATTTTCATCGGACCGCCAGCAACCATTCACAAGGACATCCCGTTCAGTAACTCCCCGCGCTCCTTATACACGCACTCAAGCTTCTTCCCAAGCTCCACGGCATTACGCTTCGTCTCCTCGGCAAACAGGTCATCGATAGCCCTGTCGATCCGCGTGCAAGTCTGCCGGTGCTTGTCCTTCCAGGGCAGGTCGAGCCCCAAACTCGCATCCCAATAGCCGCCGAGCTTGGCGTCAATCACTTCCTCGGGATACAGCACGTCGCGGCGAATGCCTTCAACCACATCGTCCTCGTCCATATCGCAGGCCGCATCGCCCTGCTCAAGGCACTTGCGCAGCTCCTTCTGCGCCCGGATGCTGTCCAGCATGCGAACACACACCACAGCCAAAAAGCGATAGCGTTCGCATAGATCCCACTCGCCTTCGAGCCATACGCGAAAGCCCAGCATTTCGCTCGCGGACTCATCATCCATCAGGATCAATCCCCACGGAAGCACATTGGCGAGTGCGTCCTCACCCAGCCTTTGCACGCCGTCGCGCGTAAAGATGCACGGCTCCACGTCGTAATAGCCAAAGCCGTGGCCTGCACCACAACGATTGATGGCGTGCTTGGGCAGCAGGACGATCTTGTCGCTGGGTTCGGGGTCGATCTTCCTCAGCTTTTTGACCTTGCGGCGAGCGCGCTTTAAGCTGCGCTCGCTATCGCCATAGCCGCGGACGTCCGACTTGCCGCCGTATCGCAGGGCGATCTCGCGCGCCAGGGTCTTTGTGTCCGCCGCGCACAGCAAGTCGCTCACGGTGGGCAGGTCTTCCCACTCAATACCATCGACATCCCAAATCCTGTTCATGTTCAACCTCTTTCTGACTGTGAATTTACGCACTTGTTCGCCCTGCTCAACATACTTGTAAGGCACATGCCCCGCTAGAGCGCCTTCTTGCTGGGAGCAATCACCTCGTCAACCAGGCCCAACTCCAAGGCACGCTTGGCGTTGCACCAGCAATCGCGCTCGGTGAGCTCGTGGAACTCCTGGGCGCTCAGGTTGCCATGCTCGGCCAACAGCTCGTCCAGCTCGGCGCGCATGGCCGCCGCGTGCTGGGCCACGATCTCGATATCGGTCTGCTGCGCCATGCCCGTGCCGCCCATCAACTGGTGGATGAGCACTTGCGTGTGGCGATATACCTGGCGGTGGTCGCCACAAGCCAGGATTACCGCGGCCATCGAGGCCACGACGCCCTCGCCCACCGTGATCACGGGGCAGTCGAGCGACTGCATGGTGTCGATGAGCGCCAGCCCCGCCGTAACGCTGCCGCCCGGGCTGTTGATGATGAGGGTGATGGGCTCATGGGCGTCCTGGCGTTCCAGCACGAGCATGGATTTGATCAGCGAGTTGCACTGCTCGTCGTCGACCGGACCTTCGAGCAGTAGCACGCGGCTGTTAAAGAGTTCGCTGCGCATATCGATGGCGACCACGGTTCCGTCCTGCTTATTCTTGATCACGCTGGGTTCGGAAAAGATAGAGGGCATGATGAGTTCCTTTCGGGTGAGATGTTGATGATGGGCGCCGCGCGGGAGCAGCTGTGTAATGCGGCCACGCGGCGCAGATGGTAGACACAAACGGACGCGGCGGCGTTATCGGCGCAGCCATTTATGGGCATTGGGATGATCGGCGCAGAAGTACTTCTTGGTGCGGAAGGGACGACGGCCAGACACCTTTACGATGCAGTCGGTACGGGGCAGCAGGCCAACCTCACCCGGCGTGATCACGCTGCCGCGCACCTTAATGGCGGTATGTTCAGTGCCCACATGGTCGGTGCCCAAAACGGACTCGCCGCACAGGTCGCAAATGTAACGCTGGGTCTCGATAGAGCTGCCGCCGCCCATGTACACGACGCTGTCGCAGTTGTCCAAGATCACGCGAGCCACATCGTCACCATAGACGCTGTCGAGCTGGCCCAGGGACTGAATGCACATCAAAAAGTTGATGCCGCGGCTGCGCACTGTCGCAATGCTGCGCTCAAAATCGGGGATGCGGCCCACGTTAGGGAACTCGTCCAGCACGAACTCGACGTTGCGGGCCAGGCGACCGTTGGGGTTGGCATCGGCCTTGCGCTGGGCCATGTTAAACGCCTGCTTAATGGCAATGCGCGCCAGCCACGAGTTGGTTGAGTCGTTGTCGCTCATCTTAATGAACAGGACGCGACGGCCCTCGTCCAAGCGGTCGAGCCTAATCTCATCGCGATCGAACACGCGCTTCATCTGGGGCGTCTGCAGTATGGATACTCTCGCATTGAGCGTGATGAGGATGCTCTTGAGGGTCCTATCTGCCGCACAGCGGAAATTGCGGTACTGTCCCACGCCGTAGGCATCGTTGAGCGGAGTGGCACCCTCTAAGGGAATATCGCCCGCCGCCAGGGCATCGACCAAATAATCGAGCGGGCACGGAAGCCGATCATCTTCCGAAATCTTGATCAGCTTCAGCAGTTCAAAGACCCTGTTCATCCTTAGGTATTTACGCTCTTGTGCAGGGTCCGCGCCCGGCGCAAACGTACCGTCCAGGCGCTCATAGCTAAACAGCAGGCCGACGACAGCTCGCAGCAGTAGGGCCGAGCTTTGCTCCCAAAAACCATCGAGAGCGCGGTGCCGATTGGGAGCCAAGGCGTCCAAGAGCATCTCGGCGACGGTGGGAATGTCCTCCTCGGTTTCGATGTATCGCAGCGGGTCGTATCCGATCGAATTCTCGACGTCGATCGTATCGAGCACCGCCACATCGTAGCCATCGTTTTCGTAGCCCTCACTCAAAGCGCGATACAGCTCGCCCTTGGTGTCCATGATTACGGAGTTCACGTCGCGATGGTTGAGTGCGTTGGTCTTAATGAACGAGTCGCTCTTGCCGGCAGACGACCCGCCGATCACCATCACATTGCTGTTGACGCCCTTCTCCCAGGTCTTGTCATCCTCAAAATAGGCCAGCGATGCACCGTGACCCAGGATGATGTCGCGCTGTTCGTCGCCCGACGAGAGCTCGCACATCTGCTCCTTTGTTGCCCAGCGCTCGGCCTCGAACTTTTGAGCCTGCGCATCCTCGTAACCAAACATCTTAATTGCCGACATTGGATTCTCCTTTCTTGTTAATGCGCGCGTTAGAGTTCGCGCGGGGCATGGGACTCGGCGGTTGTGCCCTCAACGTTGTAGTCTGCGGATACGCCGTCGATGATCGATTCAAGTTCCGAGAGATACTGTGCGCGCGTGGTCTCGGGCACCGCTTCGTTGGCGACATAGTTGGCCAGGACGTTGATTTCCGTCCTCTGCAGCAAGTCATACGCGCAACCGCAGCTTTCGAAGTACTCGTAGCGCTTCAGCGCCATGTCAACGCGCAATGCCATGCTCATGTTGCGAGCGTCGTGGCCCTTCATCTTGGTTCGTTCCTCTCGTTTGATTTGGAGTTGTTCGCTGATGTCATAGACGGATGCGCCTTCGGCGGCTAGCGATGTGAGGGGGTATTTGATAAGCAGCTCGACGTTGAGCCCGGGGTCCGCGGCGAGTAGCTTGTCCCTGCAGCGCATGTAGCGCGTAAAGCATGCGAGGGAATAGTCGTCATCGGGCGTAAAACCACGCGCACCGTTCTTGCGCCTAGCCATGGCAGGACGCTTGCCATCGGAGTAGCGGCGAAACGCCGAAGGGACGGAAATGAATCCACCATCCTTCTTAATGTGGCGCATGCCCGTGGCTATCTCGTCGAATATCAAATAGAGCGGAGTCATCGCTCTTGCTTGGAACATGCGATACTCCATGGACAGCAGCTTTGCTACGCTTTCCGCCCTGCAGTCCTTCTCGGGCAGATACTCATCGATAAGGGAGACTAGGGCGCACAGCAAGGCATCGCGGCCCTCGTCGAGCAGGCAGTGCTGTTGCTCAGTGAGCTGAATGCTCGGCTTGGCGCTGTCTGCGGCGACTGCATCGTACAGTGCCCTGGCAACGTGCTGGACCTGGGCTTCGCCGCTTAGACCTCGCGGCAGGGCATGAGGAATGTCCTGCGAAAGCCGCTCGCACGCGTTGCGCAGGTCGGGGTCTAGGTGCTCCAGGAACATTTGATACTGCGTGTCGGTCATGGTGTTCTCCTATCTGTTCTAAGTCTTATAATTCTGTGTGTTTAGTTAGACGGATGCTTAAACACTGCTAACTAGTGAATGGATTGTTGGCTTGCCGCGCTGCTCGATCTTGCAATTAATACGCTACAAATCACATACATGCATCAAGCAGCTGGTATTGAGTTAGATTTGGATTGCTTCGAGGATAGTACAGTGTTCTGTTCTCGTCATTAGAAATTTTCAAATATTTCTGCTAATATAAACCCACTGAGAAGAAAGGGCTCTATACATGCGTGAAACAACATCATTGCCACGCCTCACTGCCGCCGCCCTCTCGCGCGCGCTTAACCTGGAACAAGGCAGTCGTCTGCTCACCGTACGTCTACTTGGCGCTGTGAATGCCGAAGATCTCGCTAAGTGCTTTACCCTAAACGGTAACGGCGAGCCCGATATTTGTGAGCTTGAGCCCGGTAAACAGAGTGCAAGCGATGGCGAACTCGCTCCAGTGTTTATCGATGCATCAGGCTACTACCGCACAAACAAACGCGATGTCGAAAAAGACTGCGCCGCGCTCATAGATTATTTGGAACCTGGCTACCTGGATTTTTGCGACTGGGGTCCTTTTATTTGGTGTCTGTATGCACTCGCCCTTTCAAGCCGCACTCGAGCAGCCGTGGTACTACCCGCCGATTATCTTGATAAAGCTGAGCAGGCACGCACGATTTTAATACGCGAAGGACTCATCGAGAGCGTCGTCTATTTACCGTTTTCCGAACCCACGCGCCATATGACGAGCGCGCTTCTCATAATGTCTACGGGAAATCGCAGCGTAGCATTTCGCAGCGTAATCGAATCCGGACCGCGCTTTCAATATGTAACTAGAGTATCGTATCGTCCCGATATCACCTTTGCTATCTCCCCCGACTGGGCTCGTATTGATACAAATACGCCCAGATCGACGCCAATCGAAACGACCACTTTTGCCACACGTGAGTTACTCCTTCATCGCGCAGCCCTCTCAAAAGGCAAAATCAGCCTTATCGCCATCACCCGAAACTACAGCGCCAAGCTCGGTGACACATTTACGCGAGTCGCGCCATTCATGCCCCGCGAGAGCACGACATCGAACGACATTGACGCAGTTGAGGTGCGCCGTATTTCGTCTCAAGATTTTCAAGACGGCAACCTTCTGCCCGCAGACGCTGTAGAAAGTGTAAATGGGTCGGACTCTAAATACGTAAAGGTGGACCCCAGCGTCCTCGATCGCTACGAGCTCCGCGCGGGCGATATCGTCATGCCACGCATGCTGGGTCGCTCTGGCGCATCCAACCTACTCGTCGTCAGCGCCGATGACGCGAAACAACACCTGGTTGCTTCGCATAACACCACCGTCATTCGCCCATCATTTCAAACGATGACCGAAGAGGAACGCGTAGTGTTTTCGGAGATAATCGTTGGATACCTTACCGAAGGACATGGGGCACAGCTGCTTCAAGCATTAACCGAAGCATCCAGGATGCGCGCTATTCGTCCTTCCGATCTGTTCGAGATTGAAGTTCCGGCGGCGCTTGACCCGCACACGCGCGAGTACAGCGAATCCATCAATCGCTTTGCCGAGGTCGTAAGGGCAAAGAAACAAGCCGAGGCCGCTGTCGCCCAAGCTCAGCGCGACCTTGAAGCCGCAAAGAAGGCCGTTACTCAGGTGGTCGACCAGGCCTGCGAGTAGCGCATACATAGGCAGTAGAAACGTCTTAAGCCGGCGGGAGGAACTAATCCTGCCGCCGGCTTAACTATCTAGCCTATTCCCATCCCGTGGTCTGAGGATTCCATTTGCGCACATTCGCCGAACGATTAAAGCACGGTGCATACAACCGATTGACGATTTCCTCTGCCTCAGCAATGTTCCCCGCGAGATCAAGTACCCCCGCCTGCCTCGCCATCTTTATGTACTGCGCAGAACCATTTTGTTTCCACCAGAGAGGCGCCACGAACTCTTCCGGCATTGCCACCTTGCGGGCAGACGCTTCTTTCTCGACTCTCTCGACAAGCGTAGCCCCATCGACGAAGCAAGTTTTCGCGTACACCAAGATGTCGACTATATCCTTGATTCGCGAAGAGGCACGGCCCTCATGCATCTCTATCATTGCGAGCAATTTATCTGCAAGGGCGCTCTCCGCTCGGCATACTCGATAGTCGCTGACTGGGAGCCCCTCGATATTCAAACGATCAATCGGCGCAAGAACCTCCGGCTCAAGTCCCTGCACTTCATCAATTACCAAGTCAATTGAAATTGGCTGTAGCTTCTTGGTTCCCATAAAGGGGGTGAACCACACCTTCGCACCGCACCGATACTCATCTTTTTCTTTGATCTGCTCTGCACGATCAAAGACAAACGAAACGAAATCCTCCAAATCAATCGAAGCCGCCTGCACCAGATCGGCAATAGCCTCTTCGAGACTTTCCTCTTGAGCAACCAAGTCAATATCCCTTGTGACACGCGCATCGAGTGTTCGCGCCAGGACACTTTGACCGCCTTTGAGCACAAAGCAGCAGTCATCTTCTGAAAAAATGCGACATAGGAAGCGATGAAAGTAGAAACCGACGATCGCCCGATTAGTATCCATCGGCGATTCTCTTGCGGCATCCCTAACAGCCATCTCCAGTGCGGCAGGTGTTTTGTACTTCACCATGCCCTCCGTTTCTCATTGCCCGTTCAGCGCCGTCAACAAGGGCATCATCAACTCGCGTCGTTTGGCAGTTTTAGAGTTCTCTTCTACAAGACCTCTCAGCCGCTGTATATCGAGCCCTCGCCCAAGCGCGTCGTTATAGGCATCGATAATTAATGAGGGGTCCTCGCAATCGAGGCAAAGATCAACAAGCGTGCGCTCGGGTTTAGTTACCGGCAGGCCGTCGAGCCAGACGATGTCCTGCTCAGCGATCTCGCGCTTTGCAAAAGAAAGGGATTCGTTTCTCGTATTGATGCGCATGGGCGCGGTCATCCTGTAGGGGGACAGATAGAAATCGCCCATTTGCTGTAGGTTCGCCGCTGTCGTACCGCTCACGGCGATGCCATCCCACTGGCGTTTTCTCTCCCACGCGCAAAGGGAGGGATTGGTGAGCTTCCAAAAAGCGTTGAGCTCGTCAGTGTCTCGGCGCTGCGTGCCCGACATCCGGTAGGCGCCGTGGCATATCCGTTCAAGACGCCCCACGCGGCATGAGTGTGCCAGCGCATCTCGAGAGATGTCCATACGAGCCGCCTGGGCTGTGGTAAACACGCCCTCACCCTCGGAAAGCTCGCTTATCGCCGCTATGTTGCTAAAGTACTTCATGTTGCAATTGTAGGATATTTTCATACTTTTGCAACGTGATTCTGATTCATATGAATCGTTCGCCTTGTTTATCCCATTTCTGTCACCACTTTGCTACCGGCTCACCATCCCCCGCTATCGAGGTCTAATACTTTTCCGCGAAGTGAACGTCTGTTTTTGGACCCCTGAAGCATCCACATTTTTCAACGGCATAAACGCAGGATTCCGGCATTAAAACCGCAGGAAACGGCACCTCTAAAGTGTCGATGCTTCGGGGGTCCGTTTTCACTCATTCACTTCTCGGAAAAGTATTAGACCTCGCTATCAGCTATCCCAAAGATCAGACCGCCCCTCCTTCACGCCACGCAAAACCGGCCTTCCTTGCCTGCGCGCCCCGCGTCACGCGCTTCGCCACCCAAAAACTCATCCAACATTAATCTTGGCTCAAGAATCGCTTAATCTATAACCTGCACTATAGAGTTCGAC
>CAJMSG010000005.1:0-26242 GCA_905216105.1 uncultured bacterium
GCTTTTTTCCCACCACCCCCAAACCCGCCGGCGCGCGGCCCCCCCCCCCCCCGGGGGCGCGGGGCGGCCCGCCGCCCCCCCCCCCCCCCCCGCCGCTGCTTGTGATCCGTTTTCCTCCGTCCCCTTCGGATCACGCGACCCCTTGGGGACGGAGGAAAACGGATCATTTCGTAGGCCCGTGGCCGCCTTGGAAACCGAATGATGGTACGAGCATCCATTCGGCTTCCAGGGCAGCCACGGGCAGAACGGGGCGAACAGAAAAGAGCGACGGACGTCTACTCCCCCGCCACGCTCGCGCGCAGCATGGCGGCGATGGGCTCGGATGCCAGCAGGAACACGAGCATGACCACAGAGCACGCCAGGCACACAATCCAGGCGCTCGCAAAGGAGCCCGTGGCATCGAACAGCACGCCCGAGACGATGGCGCCCACGGTGCCCAAGATTGCCTTGAAAGACAAGGGCATAGGCCTTATGGCCATGCCCGCAGGCTTGAAAGGCAAGGTTGGGTGCTACCGGTGGTCGGCGATGTAGCCCAAAGCGACGGCGGCATAAGCCGCGGCGCCAAGGGGAAGCTCGGCATCGCTAAAACGTGCCTTGGGATGATGCTGAGCAAAATGCTCGTCCGTATCAGTCACGGCAGCGCCCACGGTAAAGTACGCACTCGGAATCTCGCTCGAAATCAACGCGAAGTCCTCGCTCGCCATGGCGTGGAACAGCGGCAGGAAGGCGGCCTTGGGCAGCACCGCGCCCACGTAGCCAAGCGACGCCTGCGTCATATCGTCATCGAGTACGAGCGGGGGAACATCCGAGAGCGTCTCGATAGTCGCCGGCGTGCGATAGGTCGTGGCGACACCTTTGACGACCTCGGCGATGCGGGTCTTGAGGTGCTCCATGAGCTCGACATCGAAGCCACGCAGCGTTCCCTCGAGCACACAAGTGTCGGGGATGACATTTGCAGCCTGACCGCCGGCAAACTTACCCACGGTAAGCGCGACCTCCTTGGCCGCCGGCACTTCGCGAGCGATAAGCTCCTGAAGTGCCAGATGCACGTGCACACCCGCCGTAATGGGGTCGATGCAGATCTCGGGGCTCGAGCCATGACCGCCCTTGCCCTGCAGCGTGACGCGGAAACCGTACACGCCCGAGAGCGCCGGACTGCCGTAAAGCACCAGGCCAAGCGGCGACTGGCTATTGACATGCATGGCAAAGGCGACCTGAGGACGCGGGTTCTGCAGCAGACCGTCGGCGATGGCGGCGCGGGCACCCTCAAAGGTTTCCTCGCCCGGCTGGAACAGCAACTTAACCGTGGCGTTGGCATCAACAAGCTCTGCCTCGCGCGCTTTGAGCATACGAGCCGCACCAAGCAGCGCCGTCGCGTGCATATCGTGACCGCAAGCGTGCATGCAGCCGTTGGTGGATGCAAAGGGCTCGCCCGACTCCTCGGCAACAGGCAGGGCATCCATATCGCCACGGAGCATGATGACCGTACCGGCCTGTTCGTCCGTGCAAACGCCATTGCCCCGGGCCGCGGCGGCACCGGCGCCGACAAGGCCCACAACGCAGGAACCATTGACGAGCGTGGCAAATGGGATGTCCATCTCGGTCAGGCGTGCTTGGATATACGCAGAGGTCTGCGGGAGGCTATTACCCAGCTCGGGCATCTGGTGTAAATCGTGTCGCCACGCAGCGAGCTCGTCTGCAAAAGCCTGAGCTTCTGCAACAAGACCGTCACCGATAGCGGTCTGCGCCGCCGCAGTGGCCTTGGGCGCTGATTGCGGTTGAAGATCGGACAAAGCTGGTGCCATAGATGCCCTCCAGTATCGTTTTTGCAGCAAGCACTTTGATAGCGTAAAGTGCAAGGTACTACTTTAAGGGCGAGGCATAAAAAATGCCGCCCCGGGAGGGCGGCGCAACAAGTTGTTTACAATTGCGGGCGCGGCTTTCGACGCAAAAAATCGAAGTGAGTCTCGCTCAAGATAATCGACAGGAAGATAAGCACGAAGCCGGCGAGCAGGCGCGAGGTGAGCGCCTCCCCCATCAGCAGCACCGAGAACAGCACACCCGAAGGCGACTCCATCGAAAGGAGCAGCGAGCCCGTCGAGGCCGGGACATGCGCCAGGCCGACGTTTTGGATGAGCAGAGCCGCGCATGTGCAGCCCACCGAGAGAAACGCCATCGCACCGATAAAGCTCGGCGTCCACACGGACAGAGGCGCTTGGGTCTCGAATAGCAGCGACGTTGCCAGGCTCAGCACGCCGTTGCCCACAAACATCCAAAACGTGATGACGTTGATGTCCATTTTGCGACCGTACTTGGCAGTCACCGCCATCTGGATGGCGAAAAAGGCCGCACCCGCCAGCGTAATGACGTCACCAATGTTGAATTCAACGCTATCGAGTGCGACGAGGCCAATGCCCGCTAGGCACAGCAGCGCGGCACCCAAGTTGTAGCGCGTGAGCTTTTCGCCGCTCAGGAAATAGCTCGCGAACGGCACAAGGATGCAATACGTGCCCGTCAAAAAAGCATTCTTGCCCGCCGTAGTATGTGCCAGACCGACCGTCTGCAACGCATAGGCCGCCCACATGAGCACGCCCATACTCAGGCCAACGATCAGGTTGCGAGCGTTGAGGTGCGCGATGATGCGCTTGTGGAAGACGGCAAACATGACCAACGCTGCGGGCAGAAAACGTACATAGAGCAGCGCGAACACCGGAATGGTGCCGAGTGCGTCCTTCATAGTGGTAAAGGAGTAGCCCCAGATGACCGCCACCGAAAGGAGCAGAACCTTCCAGAACAGCGGAGAGCGCGCGCCGGCGCCCCGGGGAATACCGCCCGCGCCCAAATCCTCACGGGCTACTGGGCTATCGGGCAAGTTTTCGATTTCGTTGGCAGCGTATTGGGCCATGGAACATCCTCGCACTCAATCTGGGCGTGGTGTCCGCACGCGTATGGCTGCGTGCCGCCTCATGGTCAAATAAAAACGGGACGCACCGGACCCCCGGCACGCCCCGCTACTGTAGCAATAACCAAGCAGCCCGTGCAATTCACTACGCTAAAGCATCGGGTTGGAAGACCTCGATGTTCCGACGGCGTTTACGTTGCCGTATTAAATCAATTTAGTACTCTCCAGCTTTTCGATGATCCAGTCGTTGGCTTTGATAACCGGGCGGCGGAAGACGACGCCCAGGGCCAGCGACGGAATCAGATAGCTCGCCAGAATACCCAGCTCAACCCAGTACTCCATATGGTAGGCACCGGCCATGGCGGCGTGCATGGCGTTGATGCCGTGGGTAAACGGCAGGAACGGGTAGATCGCCTGGAACACGGGGCCGGTCATCTCGATGGGGAACGTGCCACCCGAACCGCCGACCTGCATGACCAGCAGCACGACAGCGAGGGCCTTGCCGATATCGCCAAACGAAACCGTAAGCGTGTAGACGATATTGGAGAACACGAGACTCGCAACCCAGCCCGCCAGCACAAACTGCAACGGGTTGTCGCACTGGATGCCAAAGAACAGAATGTCGCCCGCGCACACGAGCGTCGCCTGCAGCAAGGCCAGACCGCCAAAGAACAGATAACGGCCCAAGTAGATCTCGTGCAGGCGCACGGGAATGAGCTCGTTGATAAGCTCATCGTCAACCGAGACCTTCATCATGGCCGCCAGAACAATCGAGCCCACCCACAGCGACAAAATCGTATAGAACGGCGCCATGGCCGAGCCGTAGTTGCGGATCGGATAGACCGGCTTGCGGTCGAGCGCGACGGGACCGGAAAGCGACACGGCCAGACCCTCGGGGTCGTTGCCGATCATCGTCTTGATTGTGGCCAGGTCACCCGAGATCAGAGCGCTATCAAGCTCGTCCTTAAAGGCACTGATCTTGTCCGACGCCTCGCCCAGCTGATCGGAAGCCTTGTTGACGAGCTTTGCAGCCTTGGAGAGACCCTTAGCGAGCGAACCAGAAGCGTCGGTCAGACCGCTCACGGCGCTATCCAAGTCGCCCGAGATACCGTTCAGGGAATCCAGAACGCCCGAAATGGTTTTCTTGAGCTCCTTGGCCTTAACCGAGAACGTGGAATCGTAGTCAGACTTGGCACCCGAGATACCCGCCTTGGCATCAGCAATGGCCTGGTCGACCTCGGCACGCGAGTTGTTGACCTCCGCCATGCTGTCCGAAAGGGACTTTGCGGTCGCCGTCAGGTCCTTCGCATTGTTGCGGTACTCCACGGCAATTCTGCCCAGCGACGTCGCAGCGGACTTGAGACCGTCTTTGAGCTTGTCATCGCTCATCTGGTCGGCAAGGTTGCGGAGCCGATCGGCCATCGCATCGATATCGTCAGCACGCGTATTGAGCGCCGCTGCGGCTTCGTTGAGCTGAGACACCGTAAGGTCAACATGCTGATTCGCGGCATCGAATGCCTTCGCAAGCTCGGCGGACACGTTGTCGAACGAGCCCGCGCTTCCGTCAATCGCCGCGTCAACGGCATCGTTGGCGGCCTTGAGCGCTTCCTTGGAATCATTGATGCCGCTCTTGGCGTGCTCCATCAGCTGCTTCGTCGACTCATCAACGGTGCCCGTCTGCTTGAGCATGCCGCCCGCCGATGTCAGCGAATCGGACGTAGAGCTCAAAATGCCCGCGAGCGACGTCGCGCTCGCCTGAACGTCCTGCAGGTCCTCGACCGAATCGCCCAGCGTAGAGGACAGATTGGCGATAAAGTTGCTCACCTGGTCGGTGCTCATATAGTCGAGCAGGCTGGACACGGTCTTAAGGCCGATGGTCGTGATGGTCTTGGTAAAGGTCTCGTTGACCTGACTCTGGACGGCGCTCGAGCCTTTCTCGGTCACGATCTGCGCGATGGCGTTGGCCTTCTGGTTCTCATAGAACTCGATATCGGCGTGCTTCACCTCGGTCGAGAAAAGCGTCATCATGTCGGCGCTAAACGTTTTAGGGATAACGACGGCAGCGTAGTACGCGCCCGACTTAACGCCCTCAATCGCCTTATCGCGGTCGTTGAGAACGACCCAGTCGAAGTTCTCGTTGCCGCGCAGAGTGGCGGTTACGTTTTCGCCCACGTTGACCTCGACGGGAATCAGATCACTCTCGTAGCCCTCATCGGTGTTGACCACGGCGATCTTAAGGTTGCCGGTATTGCCGTAGGGATCCCAGCTGCCGGCGATGTTAAACCACGCGTACAGGCACGGCACGATAATGAGGCCCATCACGACGACCATGCCGATCACGGAGCGAGACACGTTTTGGACATCGCGCTTAAACAGGTGCAGGATGTTTTTCATTTATGCCTCACCTCCTTTGGAGTGCTTGCCAAGCGGGGTGGTGTCCCCGTCGTTTCCGTTTACGTTGTCAACGCCGTCGGCATCTTGAGCCTTACGATGCGCACCGATATGCGGCAGACGGCTCGTGGGCTGTTCGCTGTCCTTGGTGCCCCACTCGCTGGCGTTGAGACCAAACATGCGACGGGCGGCAGGGATGGCAGCCGTATGCTCGCGCATCTCGCGGCGAAGGTCCTCGTCCGAAAGCGCCGAGATACGCATCTGGGTATTGAGGCTCGCGCGGATGTACTCGATGTTGATGAGCCAGCCACAGATGGCGATAACCGAAATGATCCAGATAACGAGCAGGATAATCTTGCCGTTATTGTCTATATCGAGAACCGTCGACAGGACAAAGAGCAGGACCTGAACGCCCACCACAGCGGCAAAACCGCCCTTGATGTAGTAGGGGTAGTGATGCTCAAACGCCACGGCATGATCGAGCAACTCGCGACGGTACGAATCCGAATCGAGCATGACACGCATGGCCGTGCGCAGCGAATAGCGCTGGCGCGGCAGGTCGTTGGACTCGCAGATCATGAGGCCCGTCGTGGAAAGCTGCTTATCAAAGAGCAGATTGAGGTTGAGCAGCAACGGGCGCAGCTGCAGACCGATAAAGAGCGCCACGATCAGGAACACGCCCAGGATGCACAGGTTAAACAGGTAGTTGAACGAATACATGCCACCGACGGTCTCGCGCAGCAGGTTGATGCCATAGGTGAAGGGCAGCAGCGGGTGCAGCCACTGGAAGAAGCCGGGCATCATCTCGATGGGATACATACCCGACGAGCCGGGAATCTGCACAATGACGAGGATGACGCCAATTGCCTTACCGATATGCTTAAACGTGGTGGACAACGCATAGATGATGTTGACGTAGGTGAACGAGATAGCGATGCCGCCCAGCACAAAGAGCAGCGGATTGACGCACTGAACGCCAATGACCAGGTCGCCCACCGTAACGATAATGGCCTGGAACGCGCCCAGGATCACCAGCAGCAACCAGCGGCCAAAGTAGCCCTGACGCGCCGTAAAGCTACCGATGCCCTCGCGGTCGACCTCGAGTTTGTAGATAGCGATGAGCACATAGCCGCCTACCCACAGCGCCAGATTGGTGTAGAAGGGCGCGATGCCCGAGCCAAAGCTCTTGACCGGATAGATGGACTTGGACGTCAGCTCAACCGGAGATGCCATGAAATCTGCCACGTCATCGACGTCGACGTCCATGAGGTCGGCTAACTCGCCCATAGACTCAGAGGTCTGCAGCGCCGCAATGTCATTGGCGGCGGTCGCGAGCTTGTCCTGAACCTTGGCAAGGGAGGCGTCGGTTTGAGACAGCGTAGTCTTTGCCTGCTTGAGCGTGGCGTCGAGCTGCGCCAGCGTGCCGCGCGCGCTCGCTATCGTGGGGGTCATACCCGACACAATGCCGGTCAAATCGCCCGAAACGGCGGCAAAGGAGTCAAGCGCGCTCGAAGCCTTCGGCAGTGCGTTCTGCCCCAGATCGGTCTGAGCCTGACCGAGGTTAGCCGTACCGGTCTGAATTGCCGCGTTGAGTGCGTTGCTCGCGTTCGAGATTGCCGTAGCGTCGTTTGCCATGGCGCTCGACTGTGCAGAAAGGCCATCCTTGATACTCTGCAGCTTCTGGTTTTGCTCGCGAAGCGAATTGATGGTCGATGCGATGAGCGCGTCGGCGTCCGCCGATCCCGTCGACGTATCGTTAGCAAGAATCTGCAGGCGCTCGATGACAGCACTGTTGTGGTCAATCGTCGCCTGAAGGGATTCGAGCGAGTTGTCGATTCGGGTGGTCGTGGACGTAACCGTACCGGTAAGCCTGCCAATCGCGGCGTTCGCAGAAGCCGATGTCTTACTCAGCACGATGCTGCCCTCCGAAAGTGCCTTGGAGAGCGAGGTGATGGACTTGCCAGCCGTGGTGCGAGCTTCGCCCAGCAGATCATTACCCTGAGCGATTGCCTGCGTTAGCGAAGGCGCCTGTCCCTGCAGGCCCGCCAACGCAGCATCGGCCGAAGCAATCGAGCTGCTTGTCTTGTCGATGGCGGCGTTCATGTCGCCGATGGAATCACGTACTCCGCCCAGGGTATCAGACGCCTCGGACACCGAGCCCGCCAGCGAATCCTGGGTCTGGGTTGCCTTGTCTTTAAGGTCAATGCCAGCATCTTTGGCAATGCCCGCGACGGTCTCGCCCACCGTGGAGACAAATTCCGAGTTGATCTGCTCCTCGATGGTGTTGGCACCGGTATCGGTGACCTTGGGCGCAATGGCGCTCTTTTTTTCGTTGACGTAATAGGTGAGCTTCGGCTGATGGTAATTGCCGTCGAGCATCGAGACGAGATTGTCGGAGAAGTTCTTGGGAATCACGATGGCAGCATAGTATTCGCCACTTTCGACGCCCTCTTTGGCATCTGCCGCCGAGTCGACGAAGGTCCAGCCAAGCTGGTCGTTCTCCTTGAGCCGGTCGACCACCTTATCGCCTGCGTTAAGCTCGCCCACCAGGTCGTTCTGGGTGCCCTGATCGTTGTTGGCGATGGCGATTTTAATGCCCTGGGTATTTCCGTACGGATCCCAGTTGGCAACGATGTTGTACCAGGCATACAGCGAGGGAATGACGCACACGCCCAGGGTAACCACCAGGGCGACGGGGTTCACGATCAATCGCTTGATGTCGCGTTTAAAGATTGCAAAGGAAACCTTTGCATCGGATAGTTTGCTGCCGAGACTCACGCTTGGACCATCCATCCTATCGTTTAGCCGAATCATGCTATTAACAACCATTGTACGGAGGCACTTTAGCGTCTCGCGGCACAATGGTGCTGAGTTTTGCGGGTAGCAATATACTACGAAGATGAGTTAACGTACAGATGTACAGTATCTTAAATTCCTGCAGCTCACAAAACCACAACCCGCACAAACTAGCAGTTCGACTAGTCATTGGGGACGTTCTTAAATGACTAGTCAAACAAGAGCGTCCCCAACGACTACTTTTCCTCCGTCCCCAAGGGATCATTATTGGACTGCCGATGTTTTGGTAATGCCAGCGAGCGGGCACCAGAGCGAACAAATTGGCATGAAAAGAGGACGGCATAGACCTTCTGGTCATGCCGTCCTCTTTGAATGACAAGTTGTCGCTCTGGTGCCCGCGCAGCGTCGGCTGGTCCGCCGTTCGTTAGAACGGCGGAACGAAGGGCGTAACCCCCTAGTTACATCAGTTCGCAAATAGCCGCAGCGAAGGCTACGGGGTCCTCGGGGAGGATGCCCTCGACGAGCAGGGCCTGGTCGTAGAGCAAGCCGGAGTACTGCTTGATCTTGTCGGCGTCGCCCGCCTTCTGGGCAGCGACGAGCTTGGCGAAGACCGGGTGCTTGGCGTTGAGCTCGAGCACGCGCTGGCTCTTAGGCATACCGTCGGGCGCGCCCTCGGGGCCCTTCTGAAGCACTTTCTCCATCTCGAGCGAAAGCGGACCCTCGGTGGTGATGCAGGCGGGAGCGTCAGTCAGACGCGCGGAGACGGCAACCTTCTCGACCTTGTCGCCGAGCGCCTCCTTCATGGCACCAAAGAGGTCCTCGTTCTCCTTGGTGGCGTCCTCGGCCTCCTTCTTCTCGTCATCGGTCGCCAAGTCAAGATCGCCGGTCGCGACGTTCTTAAGCTCCAGGTGACGATCCTCGACCTCAGGCTCAGCGCCATCGGCAACTGCCCTCTCAGCAGCCTCGCGAGCAGCGTCATCCTCGTAGACCTTGGGCATATCGGCAGCCACGTACTCACGCATGGCCTGGAAGGTGAACTCATCCACGTCCTGCGTCAGCAGCAGTACATCGTAGCCGCGGTCGAGCACGCCCTTCACGACGGGCATCTTGGCCAGACGCTCGCGCGAATCGCCGGCGGCATAGTAGATTGCCTTCTGGCCCTCGGGCATGCCCTTGGCATACTCGGCAAGGGTAATCATCTTCTGCTCCTTGGCAGACCAGAACAGCAGCAGGTCGGCGAGCTCGTCGGCCTTCATGCCGTAGCTCGAGTAGATGCCGTACTTAAGACCGCGACCAAAGTTCTCAAAGAACTTCTCGTATGCCTCGCGGTCGTTGTCGCGCATGTCCTCGAGATCGGCGGTGATCTTCTTCTCGACACGCTTGGCAATGGCCTTGAGCTGACGATTCTGCTGCAGCGTCTCACGCGAGATATTAAGCGTCACGTCGGCAGAGTCCACGACACCACGCACAAAGTTGTAGTAGTCGGGCAGCAGGTCGTCGCACTTCTCCATAATCAGCACGTTGGAGCTGTAGAGCGCCAGGCCCTTCTCGTAGTCCTTACTGTACAGATCGAACGGGGCGCGACCCGGCACAAACAGCAGCGCATCGTACTCAAGCGTGCCCTCGGCGTGGAAGCTGATGGTGCGCGCGGGATCGTCAAAGTCGTGGAACGTGGACTTGTAGAACTCGTTGTAATCCTTCTGCTCAACGTCGGAGCTGCGCTTTTTCCAGATCGGCGTCATGGAGTTGATGGTCTCGAGCTCCTGGTAGTCCTCGTACTCGGGCTTGTAATCATCCGGCGCGTCCTCGGGCTTGGGCTTCTGGCGGCTCTTGCTCACCATCATCTGAATCGGGTAGCGCACATAGTTGCTGTACTGCTGAATCAGGCTCTTGAGGCCCCACTCGGTCAGGAAGCGATCGTAGGTCTCGGCCTCGCCGTCGGCGTCGAGCTTCTCGTTCTCGCGCAGCGTCAGAATGACATCGGTACCGTGCTCAGCACGCTCACCATCCTCGATGGTGTAGCCCTCAAGACCGTCGGACTCCCAAACGTGGGCGGTATCCTCGCCATAAGCGCGACTGACGACCTTCACGTGGCTGGCGACCATAAAGGCGGAGTAGAAACCCACGCCAAACTGACCGATGATGTCGACATCGGAGCCCTGTTGCTCGGCGTTCTCGGTCTTAAACTCCTCGGAGCCGGAATGCGCGATGGTGCCCAGGTTGCGCTCGAGCTCCTCGGCGGTCATGCCGATACCGTTATCCGAAATAGTGATGGTACGGGCATCTTTATCAAAGGAAACACGGATGGCCAAGTCGCTCTGGTCGAGCTTGACACTCGGATCCTGCAGGCTCTTAAAGTTGAGCTTGTCGACGGCATCGCTCGCGTTGGAGATAAGCTCGCGCAGGAAGATTTCCTTATTGGTGTAGATGGAGTTGATCATGAGGTCGAGCAGTTTTTTGCTCTCGGTCTTAAATTGACGCATGTGCAGTCCTTTCGCGCTACCCCCGTCCGCAAAAACGGCCCGGTTGCCCGAGCCGCATCGCAGACCTGCTATGTTCAGACTTAGATTTTATAACCCATTAGCGCGCATATATACATACGGAATCGAAAAACTGTATGCCAGAGCGCTCTGATGCGCCAATTGCCAAGGAGTGTCCCCAACTGCCGACAGAAAAGGAACGTCCCTATCTGTCGCCCAGCAGTTTGGCCATCCAGGCATGAGGCTGGCCTTCGTCTTCGTAGTCCACCGGCGCAATCTGCGTGTAGCCCGCCTTTGCATAGAGCGGCAACACGTACTCCTGTGCATGCAACTTTATGAGCTTGGCCCCGGCATTGCGCGCAGCAACTTCGCTGGCTTCGACAATCTTGCTTGCCAGGCCGCGACGGCGCATGGTGAACAGTACGGCGACGCGCCCCAAAATGTAGGTCTCCCCCGCCGCAACGTCTTCGTCCATGTCACATGCCGGCGACACCGGAGCTTCCGCATCTGCCGCGTACTCCAGTTCCTCGGGAAACACGCGCGAGCAGCCGGTGAGTTGACCATCCACGTACAGCGTCACATGAATGCAGTCAGAAGCCTCATCGATCTGGTCGAACTCGATTTCATAACCCTGTTCGTCCACAAAGACGGCGCGGCGCACCAGCGCCGCATCCTCAAAGCATCCCGTCTTAATTTGAATATCCGTAGTCGCCCCTCCCATCAAAGCAAACGTTAGGGACAGATTTTAGCGAAAATGAGCGCCCCGCACGCTAAACTTGGCCCGCGCCTTTGCTAGGTAATCGTAGTGGCGAACATTGTGGGCGTCGCTTGCGATAAAGCTGTACAGGCCCTCGTCAAACAGGCGCTGCGCCGGCTTTTTCTCGCGACCAAAGCGCCCGCCGGCAATAAAATCAGCCGAAGCCTGCAGCTTGCAACCCATATCGACCAGACGCTCGGCAATGCCCACGTCCTTTTGAATAGCGCGATAACGCTCGGGATGGGCAATAATCACCTGGTAACCGCGGCACTGCAGGTCGTAAATCGTGTTCTCGTATTCCTCAAAGTCATACGAATCGGCACGTGTCGAGAGTTCAAGCAAAAACTCGTTCGACCCATCAAAGTGCAGGCGATCGGACCATTCGATGCCCAAATCCATAAGCTTGGCGTGGTTGACCTCAAAGCCCATCTGGAGCTGCATATCGCCCGCATGGGCACACAGCAACCGATAGGCCTCCCACATGTCAGCGTAGTCAAAGTATGGGTCCCGGCAGTGCGGCGTGCACACCATGTGCGTTACGCCGACGGCGCGAGCCGCCTCGAGCATCGCCAAGCTTTGCTCGAGGTTCGCCGCGCCGTCATCGACTCCGGGCAGGATATGACAATGGATGTCTCGCATATCGCCCTCTTATCTGCGTCGTTGCTTATTTCTTAAAGCGTTTCGCCTTCGCAGGGGTACCCGTTGCAGCCGCGCCGCCAACAGCAGGATCGACCCCCGCCGCAGCGTTGTTCTGCCCCTTATCCCCGCCATAATACGAGTAATAGTAGTCGTGGCTCGAAGTCTCGCAGCAGTTCATGACCGTACCGATCACGTTGACCTCGGCCTTGTTGAGCTGATCGAAAGCAGCGAGAATCTCATTGCGCTTGGCAAAGTCCTGGCGGACGACATAGATGGTGCCGTCGGTGATCGCGGCGACTTCGGCAGCGTCGACAAACGTGCCCACGGGCGGTGTATCAAAGATGACGTACTGGTACTTTTCCTCCAGCGCGGCGACAAGCTTGGCAAAGCGGCGCGAGGCAACGATGTCTGCCGGATTGGGAATGCGCGGCTCGGCGTCGAGGAAGAAGAGGTTGGACTGGCCGGTGTCGATAACGGCCTCATCGATCGACATCTGATCGGAAAGCACGGCGTACAGGCCGCCGGCATGACGGACGCCCAGCATGTTGGCAAGTGTGCGGTGGCGCATGTCGCACTCAACGAGGAGAACGCTCTTGCCGCTGGTTGCGATGGCCTGGGCCAGGTTGAGCGCAATGGTGGACTTGCCCTCGTTGGGAATGGAGGAGGTCACCGTAATAGACTTGATGGGCGTATCGACACTCGCAAAGCGAATGTTGGCGAGCAGGGTCTTGGCTGCGTTGTCAAAGGCAAGGGTATCGCTAGTTTTCTTTTTACGGGCCATGGATTACTTACCGCCCTTCACAACGGGGAAGCGGCCGATGACGGGCACGCCGAGCAGCTCGACGGCGTCATCGACAGAACGAACACGCGTGTTGAGCATGTCGAGCAGCACAACAATCGCGACAGCGACAAACAGACCGGCCAGAGCGGCAACTGCAATGTAGAGCTTGCGGTTGGGGCCGCTGGGCTGGGTGGGAACCTTTGCCTTGTCGATCACGTTGACGGCCTGGGCGGCGTCAACGTCCTGGGCCACGGTAGACACCGAGTTGGCAATGGCGTTAGCGACAGCGGCGGCACCGTCGGGGCTGTCGCCGGTCACGGACAGCGAAATGACACGAGTCGTAGTCTCGCTCGTAACACTCACCTTGTAATCATCCAAGTTGGAAAGACCCAGCTCCTTGGCGGCACCGCTCTTGACGCTGTCGCTATCAAGTAGCGTGGCGATGTCGTTGGAAAGCATCTGACTCGCCGACAGGTCGTTGTAGTAGCTCGTCTGGCTACCATCGGTCTTGGCGAGAATGTACATGCTCGTCGTGGCGGTGTAGGTGTTGTCCATCATAGCGAAGGAGACGACGCCCATGGCGATCGCGCAGACCACCGGAAGGGCGATGACCAGCCTGAGGTGCTTTTTTAGCAGCTGGAACAGTTCAGAAGGGTCATGCAGCTTGCCTTTCATTTCCCTAGTTCGTATCGACAAAACTGCTCGTATAATATCGCATCTTTCTGCCATGTCCGAACTCTATACATAAGATACAGCGTCCGCGTGTAAGTTGCGCAACAACTAACGCGGCAGCGGAGGCGCATCGTCTAATCCTCGATTTTTGCCATACCGCTACGCGAACGGTCCCTCTTGTTGCACGGGAAACGTTACCGAAATGGTGGTTCCCACGCCCGGCTCACTCGACAGGTCAATCGCGGCGTGGTGGTACAGAGCGGCGTGTTTGACGATCGCCAAGCCCAGGCCGGTTCCGCCACGCGCCTTAGAACGACTCTTGTCCACGCGGTAAAAACGCTCGAACACTTTGCCCTGCTCCTCGGGCGCAATACCGATACCCGTGTCGGCAACAGACAAGTATGGATGGCCCTCATCGTTGGTTCCGCAGCGCAGCGTGACCGTACCGCCAGGTCGGTTGTAGCGAATGGCGTTGCTTGCCAGGTTATAGATCAGCTCGTCGATCAGGCGTGACACGCCTTCGATCACCACGGGCTTCGTTTCGTGCCCAATGGTCACATCCGACTGACGGGCAACCTGCTCAAGACGCTGTTCCACCGTCAACATGGCGCGAGAGAGCTCGATGGGCTCTGTGGACCCAATGGGCACCGCCTCACCATCGCTCGCACGCTCCGCCTCATCCAAGTTGGAAAGCGTGAGGATGTCGTTGACGAGTGCTGCCAGGCGGCCCGCCTCGCGATAGATGCGGCCGCCAAAGTTGCGCAGGTCGTCCTCGCCCTCGACCATGCCGTTTGCAATAAGCTCGGCATAGCCCGAAATCGCGGTGAGCGGGGTCTTGAGCTCATGAGTGATATTGGCCGTGAACTCGCGACGCATGCGGTCGTTATCGGCCAACACCGCCATCTGGCGTTTAAGCT
Organism: uncultured bacterium; assembly: GCA_905216105.1. Classification (GTDB taxonomy): domain Bacteria; phylum Actinomycetota; class Coriobacteriia; order Coriobacteriales; family Coriobacteriaceae; genus Collinsella. Next base: position 14,336 of record CAJMSG010000005.1, read on the forward strand.
CCTGGCGCTGCGACTCAATGCGCTCGAGCATGGGAACCATCTCGGCGTAGGCATGTTCATAGCTGCGGCGCGGGTGGTCCAGATTGACCTCTTGCAGCGGCGCAATAATGGCACGGGATTCGCGGCGCGCAAGGAAAAACGAGAGCACCGCGCCCGCCGCCGCAATAAGCAGCATCGGCGCCACCAGCGAAAGCAAAATCGCCGCGACGCCAGGCTGGGCCTGTGCCAAACGAACAACTTGACCGTTATCAAGGGCGACGGCGCGATATAGCATAATCTCATCGAGCGTGGTGCTCGAGCGCTCCGCGGAGCCCGAACCGCTCTCAAGGGCCTCAATGACCTCGGGGCGATCGCCATGGTTGGGCAACGCGGAAGGAGACGCCTCGTTGTCATAGGCGACCGATCCATCCCTGTTGATCAGCGTGATACGAAGGTCCTCGCGATCGAGGCTTCGCAAGAATGCGATGGGTTCTTTTTGCTCGTTTAAGGCGGCGGCAATAAGCTCGGTTTCTTGCGAAAGATTGGCACTCGTGGCATCTGCCAAGGTGTTTTGCACAAAGAACGCGCCCAACACCGTAAACGCCAAAATGACGGACATAGCGCAGACAAATATCGTCGCAAACACGCGATGCGAGAGCGTGTGTTTTCCCTGAGGGGCAAAGACCACGGATTACTCCTCCGATGCGGCGTCCGCAATGCCGGCATCTTCGGTATCGCTACCAGCGGAAGGCTCGGCCAGGCGATAACCCACGCCGCGCACTGTCTCGATAGCGCCGGCACGCTCGCCGAGCTTTTGGCGAAGCGTCTGCACGTGAACGTCGACAGTACGCGAGCCGCCGTCGAAGTCCCAGCCCCACACGCTCTGCAGCAGCGACTCACGGGTAAAGACCACGCCGGGCTTGCGCATAAGATATTCGAGCAAATCGAACTCGCGCAAGGTGAGTTTGAGTGACTCGCCGGCAACGGTCACCTCGCGATGGCTGGGCGAAAGCACGATATCGCCCACGCTGAGCACATCGCTCGCCTGTTTGACCATACCGCCGCGGCGCAGCAGCGCACGGCAACGGCTGGCAAGCTCCATGAGCGAAAACGGCTTGGTCAGATAATCGTCGGCACCGCCATCGAGCGCCATCACCTTATCGAGCTCGGTATCCTTGGCAGTGAGCATCATGATGGGCACCGTCGCCGTCAGGCGGTCGGCGCGCAGGCGACGCATAATTGCCAAGCCGTCGGTATCGGGCAGCATGATGTCGAGCAGGACAGCATCGGGCACCCGTCGAGCCACGGCGGCCTTAAACTCGCCATCGCACGAAAAGCCCTCGGCCTCGATCCCCTGCTTGCGCAGCGCATAGACCGTCAAATCCCTGATATTGTCATCGTCCTCGACGTAATAGATCATGTTGAACCCCTTTGCGGCCGGCATGACCGCATCTTAACTCTAAAGGCACCTTTACTAGATGGTATCAGCCAAAACGTCCCGTCAAATAATCCGCCGTGCGCGGGTCGGTGGGATTTTTGAAGAGCTGAGCGGTGGGTGCGTGCTCCACCAACTCACCCAGCAAGAAAAACGCGACCGAGTCGGAGATGCGCGCCGCCTGCTGCATGTTGTGCGTAACGACCACGAGCGTACAGGTCTCTTTGAGCTCGCATGCCAGCTGCTCAACCACCAGCGTCGACACGGGATCGAGAGCGCTCGTGGGCTCGTCCATCAGCAGAATATCGGGTTGTACGGCAAGCGCGCGGGCGATGCACAGACGCTGCTGCTGCCCGCCCGAAAGGCCCAACCCCGACTCCTTGAGCTTGTCCTTGACCTCATCCCATAGCGCAGCGCGACGAAGGGAGTCCTCGACCAGCTCGTCCAGCACGGCGCGGTCGCGCACGCCCATGCCGCGCGGGCCATACGTGACGTTGTCATAGATGCTCATGGGAAACGGGTTAGGGCGCTGGAACACCATGCCCACGCGCTGGCGCAGACGGCAGATGTCGTAGTCGCCCAGGATATCCTGGCCGTCGAGCGCGATCTTGCCCTCGATACGGCAGTCCTTGATGCCGTCGTTCATGCGGTTAAAGCAACGCAGCAGCGTTGACTTGCCGCAGCCCGAAGGACCGATAAACGAGGTAATCTGCTTGTCGCGAATCTTGATGGACACGTCCTTGAGCGCGTGGTGGTCGCCATAGAACAGGTCGAGGCCCTCGACGTCGATGCGTGTCGGCGAGGCGGCAAGATCCTGCGCCGTGGGACGAGTCGCGTCCCCGACTTCGCGCTCGTGCGCAGCCTCGGCTTGCGCCTCCATTAGCTCCTCGAGCTCCGTGGGCTCCACAGCCGCAGCAGCCGTCATACCGCACACCTCCACATCGATATCAATTCAGCAGTATCGATAGTAGAAATCGTGACTCATACGCACGTGAGCGCATTGTCAGGTGTTTGTAAAGGCGCCTACACTACGCGGCGGGCAGCTCGATGGTAAAGACGGTATGCTCGGGCGTCGATTCGCACGCGATGGTACCGCCATGCGCCCCAACAATCTCCTTGGCGATGGCAAGCCCCAGCCCAGCACCGCCGCGATTGGTCGCACGCGCTGTATCCAGGCGATAGAACTTCTCAAAAATCACCTTGAGCTTTGGCTCGGGGATCGGATCGCCCTGGTTCACAAATCGTACGCGTACGCCACCGTCGCCCAAACGCCTGGCCTCGATCGTAATTGTCGAGCCTTCATAGCTATAGGCAACGGCGTTTTTCATGATGTTATTGAATACGCGAGCCATCTTGTCGCCGTCCACGAGCACCGTCAGGTCCTCGCAGATATCAACCTGGGCTTCCTTGCGCTGTTCGTTGAGAATGGGATAGAACTCGTCGGCCACCTGCGCCAGCAATAGCCCCAAATCGACGTAAGCGCGGGTGAGCACGATATCGTGGAAATCAAAACGCGTGATGTCGAAAAACTCCTCGATGAGCGCGTCGAGCCGATGGGCTTTGTCGAGCGCCACGCCCGTAAAGCGTGCACGCTGCTCAAGCGGCAAATCGGGAGCCTCCTGCAGGAGCGAAAGATAGCCCACCACGCTGGCAAGCGGCGTGCGCAGGTCGTGCGCCAGGTACGTAACCAGGTCATCTTTGCGATGCGATTCGTCGCGCAAGGCCTGTTGAACCTTACGCTCGCAATCGCGCGCCCGGTTGAGCGCACCCTCGACCTCGAGAAAGTCGCCGTCGATGGTATCCCACGTGTCGGGGTTGTCGATCAGACGGTCCTGAATACGGGCGGCGATCACGCGGTCGGCACGCTGCTCGCCTTGCTCATAACCCTGGTAATACAGGGCACGCCCGCAAAAGAACAGGACACACACGGCGAGTGCCAGCACAAAGCCGAGCATGTTGAACACAAAGGCGGCATTAAAGAACACGGGCCCGCCAATACCGCCAAGCGCCATGGCCCCGATCGCCAGCGTAGTCGTCCACGCGGCACCGCCGATTACCACGCAGCGGCGAACGATTTCAAATCGATCGATCAGCAAGAAGCCAATGAGCAGAACTGCCAGGATACCAACGATATTGTCAATGCCAATGAGTAGCAGACTCAGCAAAAAGAGCAGCACCGTCGCAAGCGCACGGTTGTCGACGACCGCCCTTATGTATTCAAAGAGTCGATCGGGCACCTCGAATACCCGCCTATCGTCTTTTGTCATATCCACTTCCCCACCATCAAAGGCGTTATTCGATTATGTAGCCAACGCCCCAGACGTTTTTGATAAAGCGCGGCTTTTGAGCATCGTCGCCGATCTTTTCGCGCAGATGGCGGATGTGCACCATCACCGTATTGTTGGAGCCGGGCATAAAATCCTCGTTCCACACCGCGCGGAACAGGTCCCCCACGGCCACCACGCTGCCACGATGCTCGACCAGATACAGCAAGATGGAATACTCGATGGGCGTGAGGCGCACCGGTGCACCGTCCACCGTCACACAACGAGCGTCGCGGTTGATCTCGAGGCCGTCGAACTGGATGGTCGGCGACTCGACCGCCTGTGCGCGGCTGCCGTAGCTAGTGTAACGACGGAGCTGAGCATGAACGCGCGCAATGAGCTCCAGCGGACGGAACGGCTTGACCACGTAATCGTCTGCGCCCAACGAGAGGCCCTCGATCTTGTCATGTTGGGCATCGCGCGCCGTCAGCATAATAACGGGATAGGTATGGCTAGCGCGGATGGTGCGCAGCAGCTCAAAGCCGTCGATATCGGGCAGCATGACGTCCAGCAGCGCCAGATCGAACTCCTGCTCCAAAATCGCCTTGGCAGCATCTGCTCCGCTATAGGCAATCTGAACATCAAAGCCCTCTTTTGTAAGGTAGATACCAACCAGGTCGGCGATGGCCTTCTCGTCATCAACTACCAAAATGCGCTCGTTCATGCGTGCTCCTCTCGCGCTCCATTATGCCCGAGGCAGCGCGCGCCACACACAACAAGCGTGGGCGATTAAGTCGACCTTAAGCACCTATGTGTCCGTTCGGGCGCAGACATGGGCCGCGCACGCCCGCGCGCTGATTGTCCGCGCCGGTAAACGATATACTTTGAACTCTGAAGAGGCCATCCCGTCGAAAGCGAAATCTGTGAAGACCCTTAGTTCTCTTGTAAAGCGCTCCGCGCAACTGACCGCCGGCATTGTCTGCGCCGTCGCCCTTGCCGCCGGTACGCCGTCTGTCGCCGACGCCCAGGCGCTTACGACCGATATCGTTTGCGGCAAGACCGCCGACGCCCGCGGCATCACGGCCGAGAATCTGCCCGATATCGATGCGACCAACGCCATCGTCATGAGCAAGGACGGTTCCGTCTATTACGCCCGCAGTGCCGACGAGCAGGTCAAGATCGCCTCAATTACCAAAGTCATGACCGCAATCCTGACCATTGAGAACTGCAAGATGGACGAGAAGGTCACGGTGAGCAATGCTGCCGCCACCGTGGGCAATTCGACCGCCGGTCTGCTCAAAGGCGACGAGCTCACAGTGGAACAGGCCCTGCGCGGCCTGATGATTCCCTCGGGCAATGACGCCGCCATCGTGCTTGCCGAGCATGTGGGCAAAAAGATCGACCCCAAGACCAAAGATGCCGAGGCCACGTTTGTCAAGGCCATGAACGAGCGCGCTAAAAAGCTCGGCTGCACGGGAACGCTTTTTGAGAATCCGCACGGTCTGGACTTTGATGAGTGGGCCGGCGACATGCACTCGACCGCGCACGATGCGGCCCTGATGATGCAGGAAGCAATGAAGAGCGATACGTTCCGCGAGATCGTGGCGAGCGATGATTCCTGGATTGAGGTTACAGGCGCCGACGGCTCCGACCACTCACATTCCATGGATACGCACAACGAGCTGCTGGGGCAGGACGGCAATATCGGCGGCAAAACCGGCACTACCGACGATGCCGGCTACTGCTTTACGGCAGCCTACGACCGCGATGGCGACGAGACCTATACCGTCGTTTTGAACTCCAGCACCAACGACCAGCGCTTTGCCGACACGGCCGCCCTTGCCAACTGGTACTACGGCCACAAGGTGACGGTTGCGATCGCCAACACGCAGGAAAAGACCGCCAACGGCAATCCGCTCATCGCGCGCATAAGCCAGACCGACTGGACGGACAAGACGATCGACGCCACACTCGCCGATCCCGCAGCTCAGGCGACCATCTTTTCGCTTGCCGGAGAAGTAACCGAAAAGGTTGCCTACGATGACCTTTCGGGCACGGTGCATGTGGGCGACAAAGTGGGTAGCCTCACGCTCAAACAAGACGGCATCAAGGTCGTTGTCACGGATTTGGTTGCCGATGAGGAAGGCTCGGGGCCGAATCCCATTGAATGGCTTCTTGTGAAGCTCGACCGCCTGAGTCGTCGCATCGAAAACCGTCCGCTTGCGGCAGAAAGCGAAACCGTAGCCAAGGCACCCGAGGTGTAGGATCGAAGAACAATACGCTCGCTGAAAGGAGACGTCCGAAAGGACGCCTCCTTTTTGGGCTTATAGGACAAAATGTGTGTCCCGATAGAACATCCGTTTCCATCCATTAATCCAGCCAGAACGGGTACGGGTCCCTGTGGTGGAGGTCCTCCCACACTGCCCTGTCGCCCCACTCCGGCCCTCCGTCGTCACGCGACGGCGAGGCGGAGTAGACGCTGAACAGGAAGTCGATGTCCGCGTCGGTCGGCATCGTGGCGAGCTTCTCGCGCGCCGTCCTCGCGTCCCCCGAGTGCGCGTGGCACCACCAGAATACCGCCTTCACGCGCTTGACCGACGTCAGCCCCCGGTGGTTGCGCAGGACGGCCCTCAGCTGCGAGTTCACCCCTCCCTCGATCATGTTGTTGGTCGACGGCAGCGGGCCGGCCTTGGCCAGGGCGGGGTCGAGGTAGGTGAACAGCGTCCCCGCCGACACCAGCGACGACAGCGACGAGCGCGCCCGCCTCAGCCTCTCGTGGGTGTAGACCCTCCTGCCGTCCACCACGGTCCTGTCCTCCAGGAAGTCGGCCCAGAACCCGCACCAGTCGAGGTAGCGCTCGACCCAGAGCTCGGCCTGGTGCAGCGTCTCGATGCCCATGAGGTCGCGCGCGATGAGGTAGAGCTCGCGCCCCGCCTGGAGCTTCGGCCGCGTCGTCGTGTAGCGCTTGACCTGCGAGAAGGCGTGGAAGGCGCACCTCTGGACGCTGGTGCGCGGCCAGGTCTCTCGCACGGCCTTGGCGAACCCGCTCCCGCCGTCGGTGACGACCACGTCGGGCGCCGGGATCGGCGCCATGAGGGCCGACCACGCCCTCGAGTTCTCCGACCTGGCCATGTACCAGGAGACCACCCGCTCGCCGCTGCAGCATATGAGCACGACGAGGTCGCGCGCGACCCAGATCCCGTCGACGTAGAGCACGCGGTGCAGCTCGCCGTCGGGGACGGGCATCGGCCAGACCTCCCAGAACTCGGCCGTCCTGCGCCTGAAGGACCGCCCGCCGCCCGGCATCGCCGCCTGGGAGTCCTTCGAGAGGAGCCACCCGAGGAACTCGTCCAGCCTCGTCGCCGTGTCGTCGTACCTCACAGTCGTCGACGCGCCGCAGGCCGTGCACCTCCACCGCTGGGACCCCGATGAGGTCCTGCCGTTGCGCTTGGTCCGACCGCCGCAGTAGGGGCAATAAACGGCCTTCATGGGCACCTCTTCCGAAAGGGTATTTAACGGTTCCGGAAAAGGTTATCTACCTGCGGGAACGATAGGCAACCGGACACACATTCTGTCCGAGCGGTTAAAAGCGGGCACGGAATTTAAACGGCTGAAAAAGGGGCATCGACCTGCGCCGATGCCCCTAAAGTAGACACACATTTTGTCCTATAAGCCCCTTTTTGAGGGTTCGAATCCCCAGCCGCCATTCTTGATAATAAAAAAGGGCCCCAAATGGGACCCTTCTTTCAATTCATACTGGCGGAGAGCTGGGGATTCGAACCCCAGATGCCCTTTTGGGGCATACTCGCTTAGCAGGCGAGCACCTTCGGCCTCTCGGTCAGCTCTCCGTAACAGCCGTTCTATAGTAACCAAACAGCCGAAGTTGAGCAAGAGGGAATTTCTAATTGCCTAGCGGCCTTTCCTCCTTGCAGTTTTCGCCCCTACCCCAGCGAGCGACTGAGGGAGCCGAGCTCATCGTTGCCCATGGTGCGCCACATTTGGAAGATGCAGACGCGCGCTAGGAAAAAGAAGCCGTTATCGACCAGCTGCACGGCGGCATCCGCAAGCTGATTGGTCACCGCAGGCACAGGCGGCAATTCAAGCCCAGCCTTGCGGATGGTCTCGACGGCCTCCTCAAACGTCGGAGGCTCATTGACACCCATCTCATTCATAAGGCCCTGCATTTCCTCCAGCGCGCTGCCACCCGACTCCTCGCCGCGCGGCACGAGGCGGTAGCACGCCAACGCGAGCTCGAGCTGGTCGCAGTTCCAATAGGCAAACGCCAAGCGATAGAACAGATAACCGATTGCGGAACGGTCGCTGGCGATGCGCAGGCCGTGGCGCGCCACCTCGATAATCTCGTCAAAGCGTTCCAGGCGCGCCAACACGTTGATGAGCGCAAAGTGCGATTGCATGGACGAGCGAGCCAGATCGTAAAGACGACGCACCTCGGGCAATGCCCGTTCAAAATCCTCCTGATCGGCGTAATAACTGCAGATCTCGTGCTGAGCAAAGTAGAGCGCGTCGGGAGCGCGCAGGATACGCACCGAGCGATCTTCCTCCATTACCGGCAGCACCATACGCACCAGCTGGTTGTCGCAAAACTGCGTCTGAACCGGACCCGTTGCCAAAAGCTCGGCAACGGCGCACTTTGCCTCCAGCTCCTCAACAAGACGGGAAAGGCCCTCAAACGCACCCATGCGGTCAACTTTTGCCTGTTCGCGCAGCTCGACGACGCGCGCCACATACGGGTCATCGTCCTTCTCCATGACCTCGAGCTCATCAGCCGTATCGGCAAGCAGCAGGTCGCGCAACGCCGGCGGCAGCGAACGGTGGTCGTCACGCGGGCGAGCGTGAACCTCCGCAGGCTCAATCGCATCCGGTGCGTCCGACTCATATGCCTCAAGCATGCGCTTGCACGGCATATCGTCTATGTCCATGCTCTCAAGATCCTTGGCGACAGGCACGCAATTGGCCAGATAGACCGCACGCCCAAAGGAATATGTTGCAATGACGCGCTCGCCCCGCTCGCCGTCGGGAGCCGCAATCTGAACATAGCAGCGCGAAATGCAGGCACCTGCGACAAAACACGCCGCCGCAAGCGTAAGCGCCACGCGCGCGTCGTGCTCCGCGGCCCAAGTCGCGCGCATGTCCACGTCTAGCTCGCGCCAGACGTCATCCTGAGCGTCGTATTCACGTTGCGGCATGGCATCCACGACAGAGCGCCCAAACCGAACGAGCATAATCCCCTCGGCAACGTTAGCCCGATAGGTATAGTCGAGCCGTGTGACCACGTTGAGCGCCTCGACGATATGCGCGAAGCGGGTGCGCACGTCCCACTCACCGCCCGGCTGACAAGTCACCGTTCCCGGTTTGGCCCATGGGTTATCGTTCGAGGTCGTATCGAGCAGTCGAGGAACATCGTTGGTCGTCTTGGCAATATGCCACGCGTCAAAGAGCGCACAACCCTCAAAGCTCGGCGAGGACGCCGCGGGGACCAATCCAGCCCCAATGCGCTCAAGGATGCCGGAGAGGCGGTTGAGATGGCACTCGACGGCAAGCAGCATGTCAATCTCGTCCTGGTCCAGCAGACTACGATCAAAATTGAGATAGAAAAGCTTTGAGCGGTCGATGCGCGCTAGGCTCATTTCGGACTTGGCAGCAATGGTGCGCAGGCGGGGCAAGTCGATCTCGCTCATAAGGGCGGCGGCATAACGCTCGATACCGCTCGGATTCTCGGCATGGTCAACACGGTAAAGCAGCGTCTCGATAGCATCGGGGAGCGGCGCCGTGTCAAAGCCCAAAAACACCTCGACCGGCTCGGGCAACTTTACGAGTTTGATCTTGTCGACAACGTTTTGCATGTCTGCATCGAGACCGTCGACGCCCGCCGTGTTCGCAATAGTGCTTTCGGAGTTGGCAAATATCACGTAGCGCAAGAACATCGAGGCCATAAACTCGCCGTAAGGAAGGGCGCGGGTCGAATTCCATGTCTCGAGGTCGGACTGCTCGCGCATGGGGCCTTCGGGAGAGCCGGCAGTTCGCGCACACGCGCGCATTGCTCCGTTGGCCTCCCTCACCATAATCTCGCCAATACTGGAATCGGACTCGTGAAGGACCAGCTCCATGTCGGGGTCCTCGGGCAACGGTGCTTCCCGAACAGGGCGGTCAACCTTATAAACCTTGCCCGACACGCTCACGTAGCCCAAGAGCGATATGTGGCTTTTGCCGACGAATTCGACGACGTAGCACGACTCTTTAGGATCCTCGCCAAAGACTTTCCAGACAACACCATACGAGCGCCCCGCAGGCTGCTCGGGCATCGATGGAAAACGCTTTTTGGGGTCGAGAAACCTGAGCTTGTATGTCGGACGCTCTGCCACGAAATATCACCCTGATCGGTCGTCTAGAGAAGGAGCGGTCGCGGATGGGCCGCGACACCTACTCGGAATCTTACACGAGTCGATAAGAAATAGTCCGCTTCACGCTCGCGCCTCGACCGAGGTTCGAATCCATGCATGGTTGCCATAAAAGAAAAGCCCCCGTTTCCGGAGGCTTCAAACTCAAGTGGTGCGGCGTATAGGATTCGAACCTATGACGTTCTGATTCGTAGTCAGACCCTCTATCCAGCTGAGGTAACGCCGCGACTTGTTGATTATTATGCACAGGTACTGAATAATGGTCAAGCATTTTTTCGAAAAAAGTTATCAAATTTGATTTTTACTCATTTGGCGCAGTCGATCGACTCGATACTTTCAAACACGGCAAAAGCAACTTCTCAAGTATGTCGACATATAAGAAAAGCCTCCGTTACCGGAGGCTTTAAGTTCAATTGGTGCGGCGTATAGGATTCGAACCTATGACGTTCTGATTCGTAGTCAGACCCTCTATCCAGCTGAGGTAACGCCGCAGCGCAAGACATATAAAACCACTTTAGTTCGTTAGAGTCAAGCAAAAACTCAAACTTTTTTTCGCGCGAGCCGCAATTTGTCACGCTGCACCACAAGCATCAGCGCTTCTCGTGCGATCGATTGGCTTTTCGATCACATCGAACCCGGCGCCAAACTCCCCCAGAAGCGACCGCACCCGTTGGGCACAGTCGTAGTCGGCAAACGAGATGCTCAGCATTTGGGCCACCTGATTAGAAGTTCCAACGCCATAGAAGTGCTCAAGGACAACAAGCGCCTCATGCGCCACAAAGGTCTCGACCACATGCGGCGACTCCTCATAGCACCATTGCGTCAATGGTCCCTCACTCGTCTGCCGAACCACCAAGCCACCCATACCCGACGGCTCGCACGTTACCAGCAGCTGCTCCCCGCCCTCATCGCTCTGGAACAAAACAACCCGCTCGTCGAACAGCCCCATCACATCCCCTTTCTCTTGCTCTTAGTTAGCAAAAGCATAGCAGGTAGATGCATGTATACAGAACGTCTGTTCGTGTGTTTTCTATCGAGCTGTCCTCACGGCATGGTATAGCCGTACACAAAAAGGGCGCCCCTAAAAGGAGCGCCCTCGCAAATCGCCTATGCAGCTAGTTTACGCGACCGGCTCGATCTTCTCGAGGCCGCCCATGTAGGGACGCAGAACCTCGGGGATCGTGATGGTGCCGTCGGCGTTCTGGTAGTTCTCCAGAATGGCAGCCATGGTACGACCAGCCGGCAGGCCGGAACCGTTAAGGGTGTGCAGGTAGCGCGAACCCTTGAAGTTCTCGGGGTCGCGATACTTGATGTTGGCACGACGGGCCTGGAAGTCGCCGCAATTGGAGCAGGAGCTGATCTCCTTGTAGGCGTTGTAGCTCGGCAGCCAAACCTCGATGTCGTAGGTCTGACGGGCAGAGAAGCCCAGATCGCCGGTGCACAGGCTAATCACGCGATACGGCAGGCCCAGCTGCTGCAGCAGGTACTCGGCCTCGGCGGTCATGCTCTCGAGCTCCTCGTCGGACTCCTCCGGCTTGGCAAACTTGACCATCTCGACCTTGTCGAACTCGTGCTGGCGAATGATGCCGCGGGTGTCGCGACCGGCGGAACCGGCCTCCTCGCGGAAGCAGGGGGTGAAGGCAGTGTAGCGACGCGGCAGGGTGTCGGCATCGAGAACCTCGCCGGCGTGCAGGTTGGTAAGCACGACCTCGGCGGTAGGGATCAGGAAGTTGTCGCCCGAGACGTGATAGGCGTCGTCCTCGAACTTGGGCAGCTGGCCCGTACCGAACATGGTCTGACGCTTGACGAC
>CAJMSG010000006.1:0-26156 GCA_905216105.1 uncultured bacterium
AGTTTGGAGAAGTCTGCCTATCCGCATATGCCGCATTTGGCGCAGGCAGAAAGCGCGGCCGGGGCTTGAGCGATGCCACCCTTGGCTGTCTCGCGCAGGGTTGCCGGCAGGGCGTGGCCCACCGAGAGCATCACATGCGCCATCTGGTCAAACGGCACTAGGCTTCTGATGCCGGCGAGCGCGAGCTGGGCCGAGCTGAAGGCCGCAGCCACGCCGATGGCATTGCGGTTTTGGCACGGCACCTCGACCAGTCCGCCCACGGGGTCGCAAACGAGGCCCAGCAGATTGCTCAGCGCGATGGAGCTGGCGTCAAGTGCCTGCTGGGGGGTGCCGCCGAGCATCTGCACCAGCGCGGCGGCGGCCATGGCGGCGGCGCTTCCCACCTCGGCCTGGCAGCCGCCCTCGGCGCCGGCGACGCAGGCGCTCGTGGTGAGGTTGAGGCCGATAGCGGCGGCACAGTAGAGGGCGTCCATGACCTGCTCGTCATCGAGCTGCAGGTGGTCGGCCAGGGCCAGCACGCAGCCGGGCACGACTCCCGCGGAGCCTGCCGTGGGGGCCGCGACGATCACGCCCATAGTGGCGGAGCGCTCAAGTACGGCCATGGCACGTGCCACGGCTTCGGTCTGTACGGCGCCCATTAAACTTGAGCTAAGGTCGTTGCGGCCGGTGGCATCGACGAGCTTAGCCTCGCCGCCGATAAGCCCGCCGAGCGAGCGCTGCGGATTGGCGATGGGGGCCGTGGTCTCCTCGCGCATGACGTCGAGCACGCGGCGCATGGCGGCGACGGCGTGCTCCTCGCCGGTCAGACGCGCCTCGCGCACGGCCATGACGGCGCCGATGCTGAGTCCCAGCTCCTCGCATGCGTCGAGCAGCTGCTCGCCGTCATCGAAGACCTCCTTGGCCGAGACGCCGGGGGAGAGCGATGATGCCGAGCCGGGGAGCTCGATAAAGGTGGCGTAGCCGACGTTGTCGAGTTTGCGCAGCATGGGGATGACAGTGTCGTCGGGTGTGCCGTCGGTCTCAAAGACGGAGTAGGCCTGGCCGCCCACCTCGGTGCGGTAGGTACGGCAGAAGGCAATGTTGACGTGTGCGTAGGCGAGCAGGTTCGTAAGCGCGGCGAGCACGCCGGGAACGTCCTGGTGCGCCACGAAGAGCGTTGAATACATGCCCGAGATGTCGACGCCGACGCCGTTGATGCGGCTGATGCGCATCTTGCCGCCGCCCAGACTCTCGCCGCGGACCTGCGCCGTAGCGCCCGTGTCGTCGACCATGTCGATATCGACGGTGTTGGGGTGGATGGAGGCGTCGTCGCCCTTGATGTCAAAGTGATATTCGAGGCCCTGCTCGCGTGCGAGGTCGAAGGCCTGCTTGATATTCTCGTCGTCGGTGTCGAGCCCCAGGATGCCCGCGACGAGCGCTCGGTCGGTGCCGTGGCCGCGGTAGGTGTGGGCGAAGGAGTTCCACAGGCCAAAGGTGACCTTGGTGATGCGGCCCTCGAGCAGGCTGGCGGCCACCTGGGCGCACCGCAGGGCGCCGGCGGTGTGCGATGAGCTGGGACCGACCATGACAGGCCCCAAGATCTCGAATGCCGAGGTCGTAGCTAGTGTTTGCGGCTTGCCTGCCATGGCTGCTCCTTTAATCTATCCCGTCGTTCCGAGGGCTTTGGTATTTGGTCGCCTGCTCGGACAGTCCTGCTCGCACGGAGAGCACATTAAGTGCTCTCCGGCTCGTGCGGAACTCGCGATCGACCAAATACCAAAGCCCTCGGAACTTAGGATACATGGTTGGAGTCGTTATGCTGCAAAATTCATTGGCTGGTGACCTATTCCGTGTCCCGTGTTGGCTCATCTTCACCATCGGATTAAAAAAAAGAAGTACCGCATGGGGGCGGTACTTCTTTTGAAAGCGTGTGCGTGTTGCGACCTTGGTGGTTTCTAATTACAGGCCGCAGGCTGCTTTGAGTTCTTCGACTCGATCGGTCTTCTCCCAGGTGAAGTCGGCGTCTTCGCGGCCAAAGTGGCCGTAGGCTGCTGTCTTCTCGTAGATCGGGCGGCGCAGGTCCAGGTCGCGGATGATGGCGCCCGGGCGCAGGTCGAAGGTCTTCTCGACGGCCTCGACGATCTTGTCCTCGGCAACATGCGCCGTACCGAAGGTGTCGACCATAATCGACAGCGGCTTGGACACGCCGATGGCGTAGGCCAGCTCGACCTCGCAGCGGTCGGCCAGTCCGGCGGCTACCACGTTCTTGGCGACCCAGCGCGCGGCGTATGCGGCGGAGCGGTCGACCTTGGTGCAGTCCTTTCCGCTGAAGGCGCCGCCGCCGTGACGGCCGTAACCGCCGTAGGTGTCGACGATGATCTTGCGGCCGGTGAGGCCCGTGTCGCCCATGGGGCCGCCCACGACAAAGCGGCCGGTGGGGTTCACATAGATGTCGGCGTTGTCCCACGGCATGTTCTCGGCAGCCATGACGGGGGTGATGACGTGCTCGATGAGGTCGTCCTTGATCTTGCCCATGTCCTCGATCTCGGCGGCATGCTGCGTGGAAATGACGATGGTCGTTACCTCCACGGGCTTGCCGTCCTCGTAGCGCACCGTCACCTGGGTCTTGCCGTCGGGGCGCAGGTAGGGCAGGGTGCCGTCGTGGCGCACGGCGGCCAGGCGCTCGGCCAGGCGGCTCGCCAGGTAGTGCGGCATGGGCATGAGGGTCTTGGTCTCGTTGGAGGCATAGCCAAACATCATGCCCTGGTCGCCGGCGCCGATCAGGTCGATCGGGTCGGTGGTGGCGCCGGTCTGGGTCTCGAAGGACTCGTCGACGCCCTGGGCGATATCGGGCGACTGCTCGTGGATGAGGCTCATAACGCCGCAGGTATCGCAGTCAAAACCGAACTTTGCGCGGTTGTAGCCGATGCGGCGGATAACGCCACGGGCAATCTCCTGCACGTCGACGTAGGCCTGGGTGCGGATCTCGCCGGCAACGATGACGGTGCCGGTAGTCACGAGGGTCTCGCAGGCGCAGCGGACGTTCTCAACGTTGGCGGGCACGCCGTTGGGCGCAATGTAGCCCTGCTCCTGCAGCTCTATTTCTTTAGCGAGGATTGCGTCGAGGACGGCGTCGCTGATCTGGTCAGCGATCTTATCGGGATGACCTTCGGTCACCGACTCCGACGTAAATACAAAGGACCCGTGTTGGGGTGGGATGGAACGAAGTTCTTCTGACATGATTGTCCTTTCAAAAACGTGTCTCGGCGACCGTTACCATTCCGCCGAGCTCTATATGCAGGGGCACATCATATCGCGTTAATCGAATATTCACACCCTTTCCGCACCTACTCATTGGGGACAGACTTAAATGAGTAGGACGGTGCCCTTTGTGCGGAGGTTGCTTTGTTGCTTTATACTGATGCGGTTAGACATCCATCCTGCAATCGAGGAGATTTCCATGGCATCAGACGTTCGCGTCCGCTTTGCACCCTCACCGACGGGCAAGCTGCACATCGGCGGCGCCCGCACCGCTATCTATAACTGGGCTTTCGCCCGCGCAAACGGCGGCACGTTCATCCTGCGCATCGACGACACCGACCCCACCCGTTCCACCGACGAGAACACGCAGATCATTCTGCGCGCCATGCGTTGGCTGGGCTTGGACTGGGACGAGGGTCCCGAGGTGGGCGGCGACTATGGCCCCTACGCACAGACCGAGCGTCTGGACCTGTATAAGCAGGCCGCCCAGAAGCTCTGGGACGAGGGCAAGGCCTATCCCTGCTTCTGCACCAAGGAGCAGCTCGAGGCCGACCGAAAGGCCGCCCAGGAGCGTAAGGACCCCTTCCAGGGCTATCAGCGCCGCTGCCGCGATCTGGATCCCGAGGAGGCACGCCGCCGCATCGAGGACGGCGAGCCCTACGTCCTGCGCATCAAGGTGCCCGAGGACCGCGGTGACGTCGTCATCCACGACGCCGTCCACGGCGAGGTGACCTTCGACGCCAAGGAGCTCGACGACTTCGTCATCTTCCGCTCCGACGGCACGCCCACGTATAACTTCGCGACCGTCGTCGACGACGCCATGATGAAGATCACCCACGTCATCCGCGGCGACGACCATCTGTCCAACACCCCGCGCCAGGTCATGGTCTACGAGGCCCTCGGCGCGCCCGTGCCCACGTTCGCCCACATCTCCATGATCTTGGGTGCCGACGGCAAAAAGCTCTCCAAGCGCCACGGCGCTACCTCGGTGGAGGAGTATCGCGACGCCGGTTATCTGTCCGACGCATTCGTCAATTATCTGGCGCTGCTCGGCTGGTCGCTCGACGGCGAGACCACGATCATCCCGCGCGACGTCCTGGCCAGCAAGTTCTCGCTCGACCGCATCTCCAAGAACCCGGCGACCTTCGACCCCAAGAAGCTCGACTGGGTCAATGCCGAGTATATCAACGGCATGTCCGATGCTCAGTTTGCCGACGAGATCATGGTCCCCGAGCTGCACGAGGCGGGTCTCATCGAGGGTAATGTCGAGTACGGCGAGGATTGGATCGATGCGCTTGCCGCCATCGTCAAGCCGCGCACCAAGATGCCGGCCGACGCCGTGACCGTCGCCGCCCCCATTTTTGCCACGGCCGATACGCTCGAGTATGACGAGAAGTCTGTCAACAAGGGCCTGGCCAAGGAAGGCATGGGCGCCATTCTGGATGCCGCCAAGGCCGCGCTCGAGGGCGTGGACGAGTGGACGGCCGCCAACATCGACGCCGCGCTTGAGCCGCTGCCCGAGCAGATAGACCTCAAGAAGCGCGTGGTGTTCCAGGCCGTGCGCGTCGCCGTCTGCGGCAACATGGTGAGCCCTCCGTTGGGCGAGACCATGGCGCTCGTCGGCCGCGACGACTGCCTGGCGCGCATCGACCGCGCCCGCACGATGGCGCTGTAGCAGCTGCGTAAACGCATGTATCCGAGCCCCGCTCACCACGAGTGGGGCTCTTGTTTCTAAAGACGTATGGGATAGGAGGTGCTGGGGCCATGGCCGAGCAACTTTCGCTGTTTGGTTCGCCGGAACCTAAGGAAGCTCCGAAGTCCGCGGCCCCTGCCGCTGCCCCGGTTCGGCCCGAGCCCGCACCCGAGCCCATCGCCGCCTACGCGAGCGTGGTCCTGGACATTCCTGCCCGTGCGCTGTCCGAGCCGTTTGCTTACGGCATTCCGCAGTCGCTCGCCAACGATGCCCAGATCGGCTCGACCGTCCTAGTTCATTTTGGCAACCGTGCGGCCGCGGGCTACATTGTCGACATCGCGCCCGAGTTGGCCGACCTGCAAGGCAACGACGCCCTCGACCCCGCGCGCATTAAAGCCGTCGAGGCTATCCTCAGCAAACCGCTCTTTACCGCCGAGGCTGCCCGTATCGCACGCTGGATGAGCCGCGAGTACGTCGCGACGCTTTCCGAGTGCCTGCGTTTGTTCTTGCCCCCGGGTGGAAGTCCGCGCGTGGTCAAGGGCGACGACGGCGTGTGGACCGTTGAGTGGCCTGCCGTCAAACCCATCCAAAACCGCTGGGTCATGCTTACACCCGAGGGTTTCGACTACACGCCGCCCAAGACCGCGGTCCGCCAGCGTCAGCTCATCGAGGCGCTCCAGTGCGGTCCGGTCACGACGCGCGACCTCAACCTGCTCTACAGCAGCATGTCGGCGACCATCAAAGCGCTCGAAAAACGAGGCGTCGTGGTGGTGGAGGAGCGCCGCGCCTGGCGCGGCTGCAGCGAGCAGACTACGCTGTCCTCAGCGAGCGGCAAGGCCCCGGTCTCCCTTACCAACGGCCAGCAACAGGCACTCGTGCAGATTGAGCGCGCACGCTTGGACGCTCACGGTGATGTCGTGCTCGTCGATGGCGTCACTGGTTCCGGCAAAACCGAGGTTTACCTCTCGGCGATTGAGCGCGTACTCGCGGCCGGCCGTTCGGCCTGCGTGCTTGTGCCCGAGATCTCGCTGACGGCTCAGACCGTCGGCCGCTTCCGCTCGCGCTTTGGCGAGACGGTCGCTGTGTTCCATTCGCGTCTTTCTGCCGGCGAGCGTCTGGACCAGTGGGACATGGTCGCCAGCGGTGCTGCGCGCGTGGTCGTGGGCGCCCGCTCGGCGCTCTTCTGCCCGCTCAGCGACTTGGGCCTCATCATCATCGACGAGGAACACGAGACCAGCTACAAGCAGGGCTCCAGCCCGCGCTACCATGCGCGCGAGGTGGCGGCCGAGATGGCGCGCCGCTACCGCTGCCCGCTCGTATTGGGCTCCGCCACGCCTTCTGCCGAGGCTCTCGACCGCTGCCGCCGCGGCACGTACGGCGGCGCCACCTGGACGCGCGTCGAGATGCCCGAGCGCCCGGGACACGCCGTGCTACCCACGGTTCGCATTGCCGATCTGCGCCGTGAGTTCGCACACGGCAGCCGCTCCATGTTCTCTAAACCGCTGATGGAAGGCCTCGAGCGTGTGGTCGAGCGCCGCGAGAAGGCCGTGCTGCTTCACAACCGCCGCGGCTTTGCGCCGTTTTTGATGTGCCGTGAATGCGGCTGCGTGCCCACCTGCAACCACTGCTCCACAGCGCTCACGTACCACGAGCGCACGCACACGCTTCAGTGCCACACCTGCGGATCGTCCTGGCGCGTGCAGCCCTATCCTGCGCCCACGAGTCGCTGTCCTAAGTGCGGCAGCCGCTACCTGGCAAAAATGGGCCTGGGCACGCAGCAGATCGAGGACGCACTTCACCAGATGCTGCCCGACGACGTCGCCATCATTCGCATGGACGCCGATTCCACGCGCGGCAAGGACGCACACAAAAAGCTGCTCGAGCAGTTCGATGCCGCCGATTGCGCGGTGCTGCTGGGCACCCAGATGATCGCCAAGGGCCTCGACTTTCCCGAGGTCACGCTCGTGGGCGTGGTCAATGCCGACTTCGCCCTCAAGCTTCCCGATTTTCGCGCGGGGGAGCGTGCCTACGACCTGCTCGAGCAGGTGGCGGGCCGTGCCGGTCGCGGCGATCGTCCCGGCGAGGTCATCATCCAGACCTATCTGCCCGAGGATCCGGTCATCCGCGCCGTTGCCGAGCACGACCGTTCGATCTTTACCGACTATGACCTGAACCAGCGCCGCGACGCCCTGTATCCGCCCTTCGTGCGCCTGGTCAACATCTTGGTGTGGTCGGCGAACGCGGATGATGCGCAGGATTACATTGGGCGCATCGCAAAGCTCCTCAAGCGCCGTTGGCATGCCGCTGCGCCCGACTTTTTGCGGGCGGGCAGCTCGGTGCCGCAGGTGCTGGGCCCGGCTTCATGTGTAATCGAGAGAGCTAAGGACCGTTATCGCTTCCACCTGCTTGTGAAGTCGCCCGTGGGGTACCATGTCTCTGATGATATCGACGCCTGCCTCAAAGAGGTGGGCTCCGTGCGCGGCGTGAGCGTGAGTGTTGACGTCGACGCCTATGATTTGATGTAGCAACCCGAAAGGATGGCCATGGAAGCCAACGGAATCGTACTGTCGCCCGACCCTCGTCTGCGTCAGGAGTGCGCCGTCATCGAGGAGATCACCCCGGCGATCGAGGCGCTTGCAGAGAAGATGAAGAAGATGATGTTCGAGAACGGCGGTTGCGGTCTTGCTGCCCCGCAGATCGGTGAGCTCATTCAGCTCGTCACCATCGACTGCGACTACAGCGACAAGAACGACTACGACCCGTACGTGCTCATTAATCCCGTCATTGTTGAGCAGAGCGACCATCTGGTGCCCTTTAGCGAGGGCTGCCTTTCCATTCCTGGCATTAGCTGCGAGATCGAGCGTCCCGACCATGTCGTCGTAGAGGCATATGACCTGGACGCCAACCTGATTCGCTATGAGGCCACGGGCGATCTGTTCTGCGTGTGCCTGCAGCACGAGATCGATCACCTGCACGGCAACACCATGTTTGAGCGACTGAAGCCCATGCAGAGGATCAAGGCAGTCAAGGAATACCAGGACGCCCTGGCCCGCGGCGCTCGACCGGGCGAGACGGAGTAGGTTTGTCCGTCCCCTTCCGCCGCAGGGCTTAGGTTTTGCTCCATGCTCAAACAGTCCTGCTCGCACGAAGAGCACATTAAGTGCTCTTCGGCTCGTGCGGAACTGCGCGTGGAGCAATAACCTAAGCCCTGCGGCGGAAGGGGACTGCGTTTACGTGCTCGTCTCTCCCGGGTGCCGTTGGGCCAGGGAGGGGCGTCTTCGCTGATAATTGCTTTGCTGAAAGAGCTGCTTTTATTGCGGCTCTTTCTTTGGTTTTGGGTATATTTGTTCTTGTTGAATTGTTATTGCGGATGGGCTGGGTACTTGGCTTTCCGCTGTTATTTGTAGCCGTCTCGGCTTTGGTTGAGGGGAGACGTCCTTTATGCGTATTGTGTTTATGGGTACGCCTGATTTTGCTGTGCCTTCTTTGGTTTCGCTTGTTGCGGCTGGGAATGAGATTGCACTGGTTGTTACTCGTCCTGATGCTGTTCGTGGGCGTGGTAAGAAGCTTGAGCCTTCTCCTGTTAAGGCCAAGGCGCTTGAGCTGGGTCTGCCCGTTATTGAGGCTAATCGTATGACGCCCGAGGTTGTTGAGGCGCTCCAGGCTGCCCGGGCTGATATTTTCTGCGTGGCTGCGTATGGCTGCATTTTGCCTGATGACGTGTTGCATATGGCGCCGCTCGGTATTGTGAATGTTCATGCGTCCTTGCTGCCTCGTTGGCGTGGGGCTGCTCCTATTCAGCGTGCGATTCTCGCTGGTGATGAGGTTGCTGGCGTTTCCATTATGCGTATTGGGCATGGCGTGGATACCGGCGCTTATTGTGCGCAGGCCTCGACCTCGGTTGCCGGTAAGCATGCTGAGGCGCTGACCATGGAGCTTGGTGAGCTTGGCGGCAAACTGCTTGCCGATACGCTTCCTTCGCTTGCCGATGGCACCGCCGTGTGGATTGAACAGGATGAGTCGCTTGTTACCCATGCTGCCAAGATTTCTAAGCAGGAGATGCGTCTTGACCCTCAGATGGCGGCACTTGATTGTGTGCGTCATGTGCTTGCCTCGTCCGACACCGCTCCCGCTCGTTGTGTGATTGCCGGCAAGTCGGTTCGCGTGCTCGATGCTGAGCCGGCTGATGTGTCGCTTGGCGAGGGCGCTGTTGCCGTCAAGAGCAAGCGTGTTTATCTGGGCCTTTCCGATGGCGCTGTTGAAGTGCTCGAGGTTAAGCCCGATGGTAAGCGTGCCATGGCTGCTTCTGCCTGGGCTGCCGGCCTGCAGGGTGCCGAACTTAGGTGGGGTGTACTGTCATGAGCAAGTTGTCTCCCGCGCGCAAGCTTGCGCTCGATGTGCTGATGGAGGCCGATCGCCGCGGTATGTACGCACGCGACGTGTTGTCTTCCCGTGCTTCCGCCAAGGCCATTGACCAGCGCGATTCTGCTTTTGCCGCGCGTTTGGCGCTCGGTGTTGCCGCCACGCAGGGCATTTTGGATGAGCTGCTCGATCAGTTTTTGGATAAGCCCAAAAAGGTCGCGCCGCGCGTTCGCATGGCGCTTCGCATCTCGGCCTTCGAGATGCTCTATCTGCATACGCCGGGCCGCGTTTCCGTGAGCCAGGGTGTTGAGCTGGTACGCAGCGGTGCTAAGTCTGCCGCGGGCCTGGCTAACGCGGTACTGCACAAGGTTGTGGACAACGTTGAGGACTTTGCCACGGCATCCGACGTGGATGAGTCCGAGCGCCGTTTGGTTCGCCTTTCGCGTTTGATGGGTCTTCCTCGCTGGCTGTGCGCTCGTATTATGGCCTCGTTCGATACGCCCGAGGGCGCGCTCAACTTTGCCGGCAATCTGGCACCTGCGCCGCTGGCCCTGCATGAGAATGCGTTTGTGACCAAGGCCGACCCGTATATCTCGCAGCTCGTTGCGCCTGTCTTCCCGGGCTGCCATGCTCCGGTCGATGCACAGGTCACGGTTTCATCGGGCGTGTTTGAGCGTGCTGCCGCGGTTGCCTCGGACCTCAACGCCCAGCTTATCGCTACTGCCGGGACACGTCCCGGGCGTTGCCTGGAGATTGGCGCCGGTCGCGGCACCAAGACCTATGTGATGATGTGCCAGGCCAAGCGTGCCGGGTACAAGCGTCAGCACACCGCGCTCGATCTGCACGATCGCAAGTGCGATCAGAATCTCGCGCGCCTGCATAAGGCGGGTATTACGGGTGTTCGTACGGTGTCGGGCGATGCCTGCGAGCTCAATGAGGTGCTCACGTCCTTTGATGCCATGCTCGGTGAGCCCGCTCTATTCGACACCGTGTTTATCGACGCGCCGTGCTCTGGCACCGGCACCATGCGCCGTCATCCCGAGATACCGTGGCGTCTGAACGAGAACGACGTTACGACTGAGCTGCCCCACCTGCAGCTGACGATGCTCAGGGAAGCAGCTGCGCGCGTGGCTGCCGGCGGTGAGCTTATCTATGCAACCTGCTCGGTTTTTGATGAAGAGAACACGCAGGTCGTGGATGCCTTCCTGGCCTCTCCCGAGGGCGCCGGCTTTATCGTGGCGCCGCTCTCCGAAGCTCAGATTCTGCAGCTCCCCGAGTTTGCCCAGGCCAAGAAGCTCGTTTCCGTACGCCAAAACGACCGCGGCCTCTTCCAAAGCGTACCGGTAAACGCCGACTCCTACGACGGCCACTTCTGCGCCCGCCTGGTCCACAAGTAGCTACTAAGTTGCGGTGAAATAGTTCCTGTTTGGCTGGAAATTTGGCTTGTTTAGGAACTATTTCACCGCATCTTATGAAGGCGGCCCTGCGACCGATTGTTTGGTCGCTGGGCCGCCTTCGTGCGTTTTGTTGTTGTCAGCTGTTAGTGGCTGTGCGGGCAATTGGCGCAGCAGCCGCTGGTGGCGTTGGTACTGGAACCACCGCTTCGCTGGTCGGTGTTGTAGAAGCCGCTGCCCTCAAACTTGATGCCGCTGGCCGAGAACGTCTTGGCCGCCGGAGCGCCGCAGCTGGGACACACGACCTCGGGGGTCTCGGACATGGGATGCTCAACCTCAAACACGTTGCCGCAGCTCGAGCACTTGTAATCGTAGCGCGCCATAATACTTCCTTTTCAGCACAAAGCGGGCAGATCGCTCTGCCCGCATAAATTCAAACGTCTGTAACTGTACCCTATATCGGGGGTTTTATCACGCTTCGCCCCAGAATCTATGGGTGTTGCGCAGGAGCTGTGCAGTTTTGCCCTCGGCGGCCGCAACGTCGGCCTCATCGGCCTGCCACGTCCAGTTGCCCGTGGCAACACCCGGCACGTTCATGCGCGCATCGTCGCCTAGCCCCAGGATGTCCTGCAGCGGCATCATCACCAGGGGAGCGTCGCTTGCCAGCGCGTCGCCCATCAGCTTGACCGCCACCTCAACACCGCTCGGCTCGTCGCCGCCCGCAAAGGAGCGCGTGCACCAACCGGCCAGCGTCGACGTGTCGTGCGTCGAGGTGTACAGAATCTTGCCCGGCGTGGGATGCACGCCGCAGCGGACGTCGTAATCGCTAAACTCCAGCACGTCCATACCGGGGAAGCCGCAGGTCGAAGCCATGGCGCGAACGCCGGGCGTCAGGTAACCCAGGTCCTCGGCGATAAAGTTGAGCGGCCCCAGCTCGTCATAGGCAGTCTGGAACAGATCCTTGCCCGGACCTGCCAGCCAGCGCCCGTCGGCACAGGCCTTGCCTGCGGGGATGCTAAAGTAGCTGTGGAATCCCAGGAAGTGGTCCAGGCGCACACGGTCGTAGAGCGAGAATGCGCGACGCAGACGGTCCATCCACCAGCGGTAGCCGTTCTCCTTCATGTGGTCCCAGCGGAAGGTGGGGTTGCCCCACACCTGGCCCTCGGGCGCAAAATTGTCGGGCGGCGCGCCAGAAATCTCAATCGCCTTGCCGGTATCGGACAGCCAGAAGTTCTCGGGCTCGCTCCACGCGTCTGCCGAATCGTCCGAAACATACATGGGGATATCGCCGATGACCTCGATGCCCTTCTTGTGCGCATAGTTCATGAGCTCGCACCAGGCCAGGTCAAAGCGGTACTGCATGTACGCCTGCAGCTCTGCCTCGTCGTGGAATCGCTTGTCGTCAATCAGATGCTCGTTGTAGCGCGCGACATCCGCCGGCCAATCGTGACGAGACTCGCCCTCAAAGTTCTTCTTGACGGCCATGTAGACGCAGTACTTCTCGAGCCAATCGGCGTTGCGATGCTTAAACGCCGTGTAGAGCGGGTCTGCATCCTCGCCGCCATGGGCCTTCCAAGTCTCAAAGTCGGCCGCCAGCTCCTCTTGGCTTTCGGGCAGCAGGTCGATATTGCCCGCAAAGGCCGAAGGCCCAGCGTAAGGGGAGCGGAAGAAGTCCGTCGGGTTGACAGGCAGAACCTGCCAGTAGCGTATACCCATAGCGGCCAGATGGTCGATAAAGCGACGCGTGGGCGCACCAATCGTACCGGGCTTGCCGTCGTCGGTGGGCACTGAGGTGATATGGCACACGACGCCCGCGCCGTGATCGAGCGGCTCCTGCAGGCGCTGCTCGGCATGGTGATAGATGATCGACGAGCCCAACGGATACAGATCGATCGTGACCGTACCGTTGTGGATCTCGCACTCGTGACCGCTGATCACGTCACTCGCGCATTCGCCGAGCGCCGGAATCGTCACGCGGTGCGAATTGCGCAGGCTGCGGTTGATGATAACCGTTGCGGACTCTCCATCCTTGCCCGTGCGGTTGTATGCCAGCACCTCGTCGTTGAGCGCGAAGGCCTTGATCTCGCCGTCGATCATAAATGGCAGTGCGCGGCGTACGGCGGAGGCGTTCTTGACAATTGCCAGCGTGTCGAAGTCGTGCAGTTGGTCCTTGGTCGGCAGGGTGCGGCGGTTGCCCGGGTCGGTAAGGCCCTCCAGGCCGTACTCGTCGCCGTAGTAGATCGAAGGCACGCCGGGGAAGGTCATCTGCATGAGCGTTGCAAGCCAAAAACGGCTCTTGGCCAGGCCCATCGAGTTCTCGTCCAGGCGCCATTTGCTGCGCTCGCACTCGGGCAGCTTCGACTCGTCGGGTCCGCCGCCGAGCACCGAGATAATGCGCGGACGGTCGTGGCTCGAAAGCAGATTGAGCGCGCAGGACAATGCCTCGCTCGGGTAGTTCTCGCGCAGGGTTTCGATATCCTCGGCTGCCTGGTAGGCATTCTTGTAGCCCATCAAAAAGCCGATAACCATGTCGCGGAAGGGGTAATCCATAGCAGAGTCCAGCTCGGAGCCCTGCAGGTAGCGGCGCAGATGGCCGTAGCTAATCTTATTGGAAGCGTCTTCCCAGACTTCGCCGAGCAACAGTGCATCGGGCTTCTCGGCAAGTACGGCCTTCTTGATTTCGGCCAGGAAGTCGTCGGAAAGCTCGTCAGCGACGTCCAGGCGCCAACCATGGGCACCGGCGCGCAGCCATTTGCGGATCACGCCGTCCTTGCCCAGGAGCCTCTCGCGCACCAGCTCGGACTTCTCGTTGATAGCCGGCATATTGCCCACGCCCCACCAGCAGTCGTACGAGCCGTCCTCGTGGAAGGTAAACGCATCGCGCCACGGCGAATCCTCGCTCTGCCAGGCGCCCACGCCGGGGTAGTTGCCGTAGCGGTTGAAATAGATCGAATCGTCGCCCGTGTGGTTGAACACACCGTCCAGGATGATGGAGATGCCCAGCTTCTCGGCTGCCTGGCACAGCTCGGTAAAGTCTTGCTCGGTGCCCAGGATCGGGTCGATCTTGGTGTAGTCGGCCGTGTCGTAGCGGTGGTTGCTCGCGGCTTCAAAGATGGGGTTGAGGTAGATGGCCGTAAAGCCCAGCTCGGCAATGCGGGGCAGGTCTTCCTGGATGCCCTTGAGCGAGCCGCCGTAGAAGTCCCAGGTCTTGATGGAGCCGTCCTCGGCGCGCTCGTACACGGGCGGCTCGTTCCAGTCCTCGACCATCCGGCGCTGAATGCCCTTGCGCGGTTTTTCGAGTTGGGCCATTGTGCGCTCGCGCCAATGCTCGTCACGGGCGTAGCGGTCGGGGAAGATCTGGTAGACCATGCCACGCTCGTACCAGGTGGGGCGGTTTTCGCGGTGCTTGTAGACGGTAATCTGGAAGGACGGCACCTCGGCGTAGTCGTAGGTTACGCCCTCGCCTCCGGTGCGGCCCTGGGGCGCGCCCAGGCGAACCTCGGGCTGGCCCTCGATATTGCATATAAAGCTGTACCACACAAGACACGGTTCAGTGCATTTGAGCTCGCCGGTAAAAATGCCATCGCCTTCGTGCTTCATCGGAATCAGGGTCTCGCCGACTTCATCGACCCAGGTACGTAGGGTGAGTGTTGCCTGGTTGGGATCGGCATCCTCCAAAATCACCGAGAGTGCAACGGTAGTTCCTGTGGTCACAGCGCCAAACGGAGTGCGAAACTGCGGTAGGCGGCTGTTGTGTATCAATCTCATAGTACGGTCCAGTTCAATAGAATCACGGCCTGCGGGCCATGGGCTTTACGCACAAATTGTAAGTATATCTGTTGTACACAGGGTGTATAAACAACATCCGTTTACCATCGGCGAACGGTTGTCCTAGAAAATCGTTTTACCAACTATCTACAGAGAAGGGGCGCCCGGTTGGAGCGCCCCTTGTTTAGGGTTTTGATTAGGTTTTAGATCGTCTGCGGGCTAGCGGCGCTTGCGGGTGGCCGTTGCCTTGCGGACGGAGGTCTTCTTGGTCGGGGCCTTTTCCTCGGCCGGAGCGGCAGGGGAGACCGGGGCCTCCTTGGCGGGCTCGGGCTTAGCCTCTGCCTTCGGGGCGGCCTTGACCTCGGCGGCCTTCGGCACCGGCTTGACCTTTACCTCGGCCTTGGGCCCCTCTTTGGCAGCAGCGGGCTTAGTCTCCGCCTTGGGAGTTGCGGCCTTTGCCGTGGTCTTCTTAGCTGTCGTCGTGCGCTTTCGCGTGGTCGTCTTCGCGGTGGGCTTGGCCTCGACGGTTGCCTCCGCCTTGGACTCGGCAGGCGTCTCCTCGACCTTGGCGGCCGGCTTTGCGGCAGCCTTGGGGGCGGCCTTCTTTGCAGTGGCCTTGGTTGCCGCCGCCTTCGTTGCTGTAGCCTTCTTGGCGGTCGTGCTCTTGGTCGCGGTCGTCTTCTTGGCAGTGGTCTTGGCCGGTGTCTTGACGGCGGGCTTGGCCTCGACGGCGGCTTCAGCCTTTACCTCGGGAGCGACCTCGGCCTCGGCGGCCTTCTTTGCAGCGGCGGTCGTGCGCTTGCGCGTGGTCGTCGCCTTGGCAGCGGTGGTCTTGGTTGCCGCCGTCTTGGTCGCTGTGGCCTTCTTGGCCGTCGTCTTGCGCGTCGTGGTCTTCTTGGCGGCGGGCTTTGCAGCCGGCTTAGCCTCAGCCTCGGGAGCTGCCTCAGCCTTCACCTCAGATTCAGCCTCAACCGGCTTCTCCTCGGCCTTGGGCTCCTCAGCAGCAGCGGGCGCCTCAACAACCGGCTCGGCCTTGGGCTCGGCCGCAGTCTCCCCGGCCACAACCACAGGCTCGTCGACAACTGCCGCCGGCCTCTCGATCTCCGGATGCATAAAGAAGTACAGGTCCAGATACTTGTCGGCCGAGCGTGTCCAGCTAAAGTCCTGGCTCATGGCCTGCGTGACCAGCTGGTTCCAGGCATCGCGGTTGTCCCAGAACAGGCGTGCCGCGCGGAACACGGCGTCGCCCATCTCGTCGCCGTTAAAGTTACTAAACGAGAAGCCCGTACCCTCGCCGGTAAACTCGTTATACGGGATCACGGTGTCCTTCAGACCACCGGTTTCGCGAACAATCGGAAGGGTGCCGTAGCGCATAGCGATGATCTGCGACAGGCCGCAGGGCTCAAACTTCGAAGGCATCAGGAACATATCGGCGGCGGCATACATACGCTGCGACAGCGCCGGGTCAAACTCGATGCGCGCGGCCATGGTGCCGGGGTACTTGTCCTGGAAGTAGCGTAGGCCGTCCTCGTAGTCGCGGTCGCCGGTGCCCAGCACCGCTACCTGCACGCCGCCGGACAAAATGCGGTCGAGCGCGTACATGACCAGGTCCATGCCCTTCTGGCGCGTCAGGCGCGTGACCATCACCATGAGCGGACGGTCGTCGCGAACCTCGAGCCCCAGCTCTTCCTGCAGCTTGGCCTTGCACACGGCCTTGCCGGAACGGTCCTCAACCGTGTAGTTGGCGGCAATGCGCTTGTCGGTCGCCGGGTCAAAGCCCGCCACATCAATGCCGTTCAAAATGCCCTGCAGCGCATAGGAGCGCTCGCGCAGCACGCCGTCCAGGCCCTCGCCAAACTCGGGCGTCTGGATCTCGTTGGCATAGGTGGGGCTCACCGTGGTGATGGCATCGGCATAGCGTAGCGCGCCTAGCATGTAGTTGATGCTGCAGGCGTCGCAACGCAGCTGCGAGGCGGCCGCCGGAATGTGCGCCACACCCAGGATGTCCTCCATTACGGTGTCGCTAAACTGGCCCTGGAACGCCACGTTGTGGATCGAGAACACCGTTTTAACGCGGTCGTACAGCGGCAGGCCCTGGTAGAACTCGCGCAAGAACACGGGCGCCAGTGCCGTCTGCCAGTCGTTGCAGTGCAGGATGTCGCACTCGAAGCCCTCGGGCAGGTGCTGCAGGCTCTCGGTGATGGCCTTGGAGAAGAACGCGAAGCGCTCGCCGTCGTCAAAGAAGCCGTACGGATAGTCGCGCGCAAAGTAGCGCTCGTTGTCGATGAACATATACGTGACGCCGTCGTGCTCGAGCTTCTCGAGCCCGCAGTACTCGTTGCGCCAGCCCAGGCTCACGTAAAAGTCGGAGAAGTGCTCCATTTGGGACTTGTACTCGTCCTTGATGGTTGCGTACTTGGGCACCATCACGATGACCTCGGCGCCGGCGCGCACGAGTGCCGCGGGCAGCGAGCCTGCCACGTCGCCCAGGCCACCGGTCTTTACAAACGGTGCGCACTCGGCCGAGGCAAACACGATCTGCATCTTTTTGCTGGAATCTGCCATATTGTCTCCCATGTTGTAATTCGAGAATAGCCGCCAGGCGCGAACCGGGCGGCTATTCTACATGTTACGAGCGATGTTGCGGTGCCAACGTTAACGTACGATGGTGGTATCAGAAGTTAACGGAGCCTTGCCCAGCACCAGGATGTTCTCGGGCGTGCCGCGAAGCTCGGTGTTGGTGGGAACCACGTTGTTCTTGTCCAGGATGGCGTTCTCAACGCGGGCGCCGCTCTTGATGATGCAGCTCTGGTTGATAATCGAGTTGGTCACCGAGGCGCCTTCCTCAACCACAACACCGCGCGACAGGATCGAGTTGCGCACAGTGCCCTTGATGATGCAGCCGGCCGAGATGATCGAGTTGCACGCGTGGCTGCCGGTCGCATAGCGCGAAGGCGGCACGTCGTGGGCCTTGGTCAGGATCGGGCGCTCGGGGTCAAAGAGCTGGTCGGCCACGGTCTGGTCGAGCAGGTCCATGCTGCGGCGATACAGCGACTTCTCGCTAAACACGCCCACGACCTCGCCCTTGTACTCGTAGCTGCACACGTCGATGTTGCCAAAGTCGCCCTGGAGTGCCTCGAGCAGGTCCAGATAGTCGGCGGCCTGGTAGTGGTCGATAATCTCGAGCAGCGTCTCGCGGTTGACGATACAGCAGTCCATAGAGGCGTTATCACCGTACACGACGCCGGCGCTCACGCCCGTCAGGCGGCCGTTCTCGTTGATCTGCAGCTTGGTCTCGTCATCAACGTTGCGCGTGGCCTTGCAGTACACCACGGTCATCTGGGCGCCGGAGTTCTCGTGCGCGTCGATGATGGTGTTGAGGTCCATGTTAAAGATGATGTTGGTGCCCATCATCACAACATAGGGCTTGTCCGAGCGCTGGAACAGCGTCTTGTTGGAGATGATGTCGCGCAGCAGGAAGCGCATGCCGCCCTTGGTGGTGCCATACGCGTTGCCGGGCACCATGAACAGGCCGCCCTTCTTGCGGTCCAGGCCCCAGTCCTTGCCCGAGCCCACGTGGTCGATCAGCGAGCGGTAGTTGCCCGGCATGACGACGCCGACGGTCTTAATGCCGGCATTCATCATGTTGGACAGCGGAAAGTCGATCAGGCGGTAGCGGCCCAAAAACGGGACGGACGCGATGGGGCGGTCCTTGAGCAGCACGCTGCCGTAGGTCGAAGAGTAGTTAGCGGTGATGTAACCGATGGCCTTGCGATTGATCATCGGATCATTCCCCCTTCCCGATAACGACGTCATTTCCAACGACGGCCGTATCCTTGGTGGTATCGACAGAGCCGAGCTTCACGCCCTCTTCGACCGTGGAGTTCTCGCCCAAAATAGCGCGGCAGATGTGCGCGCCGCTCTTAACGTGCGCACCCGGCAGCAGCACGGAGTCCTCGACCACGGCGCGCTCCTCGATGATGACGTCGGTCGAAAGAATCGAGTGGCGAGCGGTGCCGTAAATCTTGCAGCCGTTGGAGACCAGGCAGTCGTCCAGGCGGCCGTCCGGGCCAATGTAGTGCGGCGGACGCGTGGTGATGTTGGACATGATGGGGAAGTTCTTGTCAAACAGATCGAACTCGGGGTTGTTGCCCAGCAGGTCCATCGAGGTCTCGTGGAAGCTGGCGATGGTGCCGACGTCCTTCCAAAAGCCGTGGAACTCGTAGCTGTACAGGCGCTTGCCCTCGCCGAGCAGCTTGGGGATGATGTCCTTGCCAAAGTCGTGGCTCGAGCGCTGGTCCAGAGCGTCCTCTTCGAGCGCCTCGATCAGCACGTCGGCCGAGAAGATGTAGATGCCCATGGACGCGAGGTTCGAATCGGGCTTATCGGGCTTCTCGGTGAACTTGGTGATGCGGCCGTCCTCGGGGTCGGTGGTCAGGATGCCAAAGCGGCTGGCCTCTTCCCACGGCACGGGCATAACGCTCACCGTGAGGTCGGCGTTGTTCTCAATGTGCGTCTTGAGCATCTTGCGGTAGTCCATGCGATACAGGTGATCGCCCGAAAGAATCAGGACGTACTTGGGGTCGTTGGCCTTGATGTAGTCGAGGTTCTGCGTAATGGCGTCGGCCGTGCCCGCATACCAGGCGCCGCCGGTCTGCGTCTCGTACGGCGGCAGGATCGACACGCCGCCATCGCGGCTGTCCAGATCCCACGCCTCGCCGGAGCCCACATAGGCATGCAGCAGGTAGGGGCGATACTGCGTCAGAACGCCCACCGTGTCGATGCCCGAGTTGGAGCAGTTGGACAGCGAAAAGTCGATAATGCGGAACTTGCCACCAAAGCTAACCGCCGGCTTAGCGATCTTTTGGGTGAGCGCCCCCAATCGGCTGCCCTGTCCTCCTGCGAGGAGCATCGCGATGCATTCTTTCTTACTCATCGATTTCTCCTTCTGTCATCGATGTTCTTAAACCCATTAGCGACGGGCGCAGCGCTCAGTCGCGCCCGTCGAGTAATGCCGTGCTGGCATAAGGGAGCTCGCGCGCCTTTACGCGTGCCAGATCTCGTCGCGGTACTCGCGAATGGTGCGGTCGCTTGAGAACCAGCCGGAGGAGGCGGTGTTGAGCAGCGCCTTGCGGTTCCAGGTCTCCTGGTCGCCGTAGCTGTTCGTGAGCTTCTCCCATGCATCCACGTAGCTGCGGAAATCGGCCATGACCAGGTCGGGGTCGTTGTTGTTCATGAGCTCGTTGTAGATGCTCTCGAAGTTGCCCGAAAGACCCGCAAAGGTGTTGTCCTTGAGCTCGTCCATCACGCGGCCCAGACGCTCGCGGTCGCCGTTGAGGGTATCCCACGCAAAGTAGCTGTTGGATGCCCAGAGCTGCTCGACCTCGGGAGCGGTCAGGCCAAAGATGGCCTCGTTCTCGCGGCCGGCCAGATCGGCGATCTCGATGTTGGCGCCGTCGAGGGTGCCCAGCGTAATGGCGCCGTTCATCATGAGCTTCATGTTGGACGTGCCCGAGGCCTCCTTGCCGGCCGTGGAGATCTGCTCCGAGATCTCGGCGGCAGGGTAGATGAGCTGGGCATTGCTCACGCGGAAGTTGGGGATAAAGCAGACCTTCATGACCTCGTTGACGCGCGGGTCGTTGTTGATGACGTCGGCCACGGAGTTAATGAGTCGGATGGTCTCTTTGGCGAAGGTGTAGCTCGAGGCAGCCTTGCCGCTAAAGATGAAGGTCGTCGGCGTCACGTGGAAGTTGGGATCGGCGATGCGACGGTTGTAGATGTCCATCACCTTCATGATGTTCATGAGCTGGCGCTTGTAGGCATGGAAGCGCTTAACCTGAACATCGAAGACGGTGTTGGGGTCAATGACCAGACCGGTCTCGGCCTTAACGTAGGCGGCCAGACGCTCCTTGTTGGCGCGCTTTGAGGCACCCACGGCCTTCAGGAACTCGGTGTCGTCCTTAAACTCCTTGAGTTTCTCCAGCTCAAAGGCGTCCTTGAGCCAGCCATCGCCAATGGCCTCGGTCACGAGCTTGGCGTAGGTGGGGTTGGCCTCGGCAAAGAAGCGACGGTGCGAGATGCCGTTGGTCTTGTTGTTGAACTTCTCGGGCGTCAGGGCATAGAAGTCCTTGAGCACGATGTTTTTGATGATATCGGAGTGGATCTTGGCCACGCCGTTGACGCTATGGCTGCAGATCACAGACAGGTTGGCCATGCGGATCTCGCCGTCCCACAGAATGGCGGTCTGACGCAGACGCTCCTGCCAGCCCTCCTGCGTGGTGTCGAACGACTCGTGCCAACGACGGCTGATCTCGTCGATGATCTGGTACACACGGGGGAGGAGCTTGGAGAACGTGCCGATGGGCCACTTCTCCAGGGCCTCGGGCAGGATGGTGTGGTTGGTATAGCTCACGACCTGTGTCACGATGTTCCAGGCGTCATCCCACTCGAGCTTCTTCTCGTCGATGAGGATGCGCATGAGCTCAGGACCGCACATGGCGGGGTGCGTGTCGTTGGTGTGGATGGCCACAAACTGCGGCAGCAGCTCCCAGTTCTCGCCGTGCTCCTTCTCAAAGGTGTCGAGCAGGCTGTAGATGCCGGCCGATACAAACAGGTACTCCTGCTTCAGGCGCAGCAGACGGCCGTGCTCGCCGGCGTCGTTGGGGTAGAGGATGGCGCTGATGGCCTCGGCCTCGGCGCGCTCGGCGTCGGCCAGGGCATAGTCGCCGCGGTTGAAGGCCTCCAGGTCAAAGTGCTCCTCGACCGGCTCAGCGGCCCAGACGCGCAGCTTGTTGACGGTCTCGCCGGCATAGCCCACCACGGGGATGTCATAAGGGACGGCCAGGATGTCCTGCGTGTCCACCGTGCGGTAGAACGTGCGGCCGTTCTCCTCAAAGCCCTCAATATGGCCACCAAACTTAATGGTCACGGCCTTGTCCTGACGACGGACCTCCCAGGGATAGCCGTGGGTGAGCCACTCGTCGGTAGCCTCGACCTGGCTTCCGTTGACGATTTCCTGCTTAAACAGGCCGTAGCGGTAGCGCATGCCGTTGCCGTAGCCGGCAATGCCCTCGGCTGCCATGGAATCCAGGAAGCATGCGGCAAGACGGCCCAGACCGCCGTTGCCCAGAGCCGGATCGGGCTCCTGGTTCTCGATGACGGAAAGGTCGAAGCCCATGTCGTCGAGCGCCTCGGCGACCATGTCGCGCACGCCAAAGTTGAGCAGGTAGTTGTCGAGCAGGCGGCCGATCAAAAACTCGATCGAGAAGTAGTACACGCGCTTCTTGCCCTCGGCGGTGGCGCGGGCGTCACTCTTGGTGGCAACGGTGCGCGCCTTCTCGGCCACGAGCTTTGCCAGGGCGTTAAAGCGGTCGAGGTCGCTGGCGGCCTCGACGCTCTTGCCGCTGATGCTCATGACGGCATCGCGATAGAGCTCGGTAAACTCCTGCTTGTTGTCGAAGATCTTATTCATACGTTCCTTTCCCCCGGGGATGATTCTCCCGGAACGGTTATGACTTGTATCCTACGCCCCGGCGAGGCGGGTAATTACAGCTGTAACGGCTTTGTTACGCATCCTTGGCAAACGACTTAACGGAAGCAGACTTGGCTTTGGTAGCGGCCTTTTTGGCAGTCGGCTTCTTGACCGCGGTAGCCTTAGCAGCGGGCTTTACGGCAGCCTTAGCCTTGGCCTTGGTCGTCGTTGCCTTTGCCTTGGCAGGAGCCTTCTTAGCGGCCGCGGGCTTGGGCTTCACCGAGGACGTGCGCTTACGCGTCGCCTTCTTGGGCTCCTCAACCACCGGCGGCTTGTAGCTGCTGGGACCGCGGCGCTTAAGCACCACGCCAGCCAGACCGGGAACCTTAATCTCAATGGAGTCCATCTGCCCGTTCCAGGGATAGGGCTCGCTCGAGCAGGTGTAAGGCTCCTCGCCGGCATAGCCGCTGCCGCCAAACTCGGGACGGTCGGAGTCGAAGATGACCTCCCAGTCACCCTCGCGCGGCACGCCAACGCGGAAGCTCTCATAGCTCGCCGGGTCAAAGTTGATCAGGATCACCAGGTCGTCGTCGATGTCCTCGCCCTGGCGCACAAAGCTCACGATGGACTGCTTGGAGTTGTCCGCGTCGATCCAGGTAAAGCCGTCGTCGGTGTATCCGCGCTCGTACAGGGCGGGCTCGGCGGTGTATAGGTGGTTGAGCGCCTTGATAAACGCCTGATGATGCTTGTGGGTCTCGTACTCCTCGGTCAGGAACCACTGGATGGACTCGTAGTAGCGCCACTCGATAAACTGGCCGATCTCGTTGCCCATAAAGTTGAGCTTGGCGCCGGGATGCGTCATCTGGTAGAAGGCCAGCGTGCGCAGGCCGGCAAACTGGCGCCACCAGTCGCCCGGCATGCGGCCGATCAGCGAGCACTTCCCGTGCACGACCTCGTCGTGGCTCAGCGGGCAGATAAAGTTCTCGGTAAAGGCGTACATGATGGAGAACGTGAGCAGGCCGTGGTTGCCGGGGCGCCACGGAAAATCGGTCTGCATGTAGTGCAGGGTGTCGTTCATCCAGCCCATGTCCCACTTGTAGTGGAAGCCCAGGCCGCCGTCCTGCGGCGGATAGGTCACGAGCGGCCACGCGGTGGACTCCTCGGCCATCATCATCACGTCGGGGTAGTGCGCCTCCACGGCGCAGTTGACCTGGCGGATAAACGCGCTGGCGTTCAGATCCTCCTCGGTACCGTACTTGTTGAACTTCTTTTGGCCCGGATCGTCGATGCCAAAGTTGAGGTACAGCATGCTGGACACACCGTCCATGCGAATGCCGTCCACGTGGAAGTTCTCGAGCCAGTACAGCACGTTGGAGACCAGGAAGGAGCGGACCTCGCCGCGGGCGAAGTCGAACTTGTGCGTGCCCCAGTTGGGGTGAATCTCGTGCTCAAACAGCATGTGGCCGTTAAACGTGGCAAGGCCGTGGGAGTCGGCGCAAAAACCGCCGGGTACCCAGTCCATGATCACGCCGATGCCCGCCTCGTGGCACGCATCGATAAAGTGCATGAGCTGCTGCGGGTTGCCGTAGCGCGACGTGGCGGCATAGTAGCCGGTCGTCTGGTAGCCCCAGGAGCCGTCGAAGGGATGCTCCATGAGCGGCATGACCTCGATATGCGTATATCCCATATCGCGCACGTAGTCCACGAGCTCCACCGACAGGTCGTCGTAGGTGTAGAACTCGCCGCGCTGTGCGGGGAAGGGATCCACGGGGCCGGGGTAGTTGCCGTACTCGTCGGGCTCGCCCTGCGGCGCGTCGCCGTGACGTTTCCACGAGCCAATATGCACTTCGTAGATGTTGAGCGGCTGCGACATGTGGTTGTGGCCGGCACGGCGCTTGAGCCAGGCGGCGTCGTTCCACTGGTAGCCATCGAGGGTCCACAGCACGCTGGCGGTACCCGGGGGGCACTCGGCCTTAAAGGCATACGGATCGGCCTTGTAGAGCTTTTCGCCCTCGTTGGTCTCAATGAGGTATTTATAGAGCTGACCCTGCTTGGCGCCAGGAATAAAGCCTTCCCAAATAGCGCTTGTATGCATGGGTACCAGCGGGTTGGCTTCCTCGTCCCAGTCGTTAAATTCGCCAATGACATGGACGCTCTTTACGTCGGGCGCCCAAACGCAAAAACGCCAGCCGCGCGTACGGTTCTGCGTGTCTGGGTGAGCGCCCATCTTTTCCCAGCTGCGCTCCCACATTCCAATGCCAAACAGGTAGACATCGTCCTTGGAGAGCTCCGGTGCGTGCGGGGCGGCTTTGCGGGTAGCAGGCTTTTTGGTTGCTGGCTTTAGCTTTGTATCGCTCACGTTTGATCCCATCATGACGCGGCAGCGTGTTGCCTTGGTGACTAGATGCGAAAGGTCCAAGGCTGCACGAATCGAAGGGACGGCGATAGTTCTATGATTCGTTCCACCTCGCGTGCTCGGTGGAACTTTCGGCAGAAACTACGATAACACCTGTACGTTAGTTTTATGGACGAAAGCGGATTTGCGAGGGCGTTTAATCGGTAAGCGACATGTTTATACCACTGGCAGAATTGCCGTGGTAAAACCCTTGACAGTTTTACCAATTAGGGTTTCAAAACTGATAGGCTTACGTTTGGTAAAACGTTTTTAGCAGGTTGTTTACCATTTGACATCGAAAGGCTCGTATATGGACCACATCGCTGCCCCAAGTGTTGCTTTTATTTTCGATTGCGACGGCACGCTGGTTAACAGCTCCCCCGTTTGGAGCCAAGCGCAGACCGAGTTATTGCGCCGTCATGGCATTGATGTAACGGTCGACGATTTTGCCCAGTTTGAACATCTTTCGCTGGAGGACGAGTGCCAGGCCTACCACGACACGTGGGGCATTGGCGCGAATGGCGAGGAGGTGTATCGCGAGCTGGGCGAGATTTTGATTGATGGGTACTCTAAGGTGCCGCCGCGCGAGGGGCTCCTAGCATTTTTGGAGCAGGCGAAGGCGGCGGGCATTGCCATGTGCGTTGCTACGTCCACACCGGCCGAACTGGTTCAGTCCGCCCTTGCGGCTGCAGGCCTTGATCGCTATATGGAGTTTATTACCACAACGGGCGAGGCGGGGCGCTCCAAGCAGTTCCCCGATGTGTACGAGCTGGCGTTGCGTCGCCTGGAAGAGCGCCACGGGCACAAGTTTGAGCGCGCGTGGGTGTTTGAGGACGCCGTCTTTGGGCTTAAGAGCTCTGGCACCGCAGGCTTTAAGCGCGTGGGCATCTATGACCCGCACGGCCGCATGGAGCGCGACGAGGTTCGCGACAACTGCGACATCTTTATCGATAGCTATGAGGACCTGGATCTGGCCCGCGTGCTTTCGTTTGAGGGCTAGGCGAGGGCCGTGGCTTGCAAAGTTTTAGTGGTTTGCGGCTCGCCGGTGGTGGCGAGCGCGGATCTGCTTCGCCAGCTGGCAGGGGAGTGCGACCACATCGTAGCCGTAGACCGCGGCCTGGACGCCCTGTTGGGCGCTGGCCTGAGCTGCGACGTTTACGTGGGCGACGCCGACACCGTAAGCGATGGGGGACGCGCTCTGGTCGATGCCGCTGCCGATTTTGAAGTAGAACGCCACAACCCCTACAAGGACTATACCGATCTAGCACTAGCCCTAGACACCATCCGCCGCCGCTGGCCAGCTGCCGAAGTGGTGGCAACCTGCGCCACCGGCGGCCGCCCGGACATGGCCCTGTCTGTATTAGGGCTACTGGCAGGCTATGCGGACGCTCCCGTCTGGATTGAAGAAGACGAAGTGACGGCCAGAATCCTGCACCAGGACGATACCTGGACCATCGAGGGTGCCGAGGGCAAAACCTTCTCAATCATCGCCATCGCTCCCAACACAGAGATAAGCGAACACGGCCTAGAGTGGGAACTAGACCACGCCTCGCTGGACTTACTGGCCGACACCGGCATCTCAAATGTCGTCAGGAAAACGGCAAAGATCCAAGTCCACCATGGAACGGCGATCGCCTACCTCTACAAGTAAGTTTCCGCCGCGTGAGGGTTTTATCGGGACGGTGGGTTAATTGACTGATTTTGCCGAAGTCAAAATCAGTCAATTCAGCCCCGTCCCAGGAAAACCCGTAAGTGCGGTTGATTTTCAATCTCAACGCAACAGCTTGAACGGACCCCGCGTTTCCGCAGCTAGCGCAACGCGAAACTAGCTCC
>CAJMSG010000007.1:0-26094 GCA_905216105.1 uncultured bacterium
ATGGCGATCGTTATCCATGCGCTTACCACGGGCGACTGGGTCGGTGCGCTTATGAACTTGGTTGCCACGCTGGGCTATATTCTGCCCGCGGCTATCATCTACCAGAAGATGCATACCTATAAGGGTGCCGTGATTGGTCTGGCGCTCGGCGTTATTGCCGCTACGGCGTTGTCTATGGTCGCAAACCTCACCATTGGCGTATGGTTCTGGTATGGCTCGGTCGATGTGATCGCCCCGCTCATGCTTCCCGCCGTTTTGCCGTTTAACCTCATCAAGACCGTGCTCAACTCGGTGTTAACGCTGGCGGTGTATAAGGCAGTCTCCAACCTCATCACGCCTAAAAAGGACCAGGTCAAAGGCCGCGCATGATTGAGTGTCGGGGCGTTTCCTTTAGCTATGACGGTGCTGCATCGGCGCTCGATGGCATCGATCTGAACATCGAGGATGGCGAGTTTTTCTGCATCCTCGGCGGAAACGGGTCGGGCAAGTCGACGTTTGCCAAGCATTTGAACGCGCTGCTGCAGCCCGATGCGGGAACGGTGTGCGTCAACGGCATGGACGCGTCCGATCCCGAGCTGGTCTACGACATCCGTTCGACTGCGGGCATGGTGTTCCAGAATCCCGACGACCAGCTTGTGGCGACGCTTGTTGAGGACGATGTTGCGTTTGGTCCCGAGAACTTAGGGGTCGAATCGGCCCAGATTGCGCAGCGCGTGCGCGAGGCGCTGAAGGCCGTGGGTCTGGTGGGCTTTGAGCGCCACGAGACCCACGCTCTCTCGGGCGGACAAAAGCAGCGCGTGGCGCTTGCCGGCGTGCTCGCCATGGAGCCGCGCGTGCTCATCTTGGATGAGGCCTCCTCGATGCTCGATCCGCGCGGACGCAAGGGTCTTATGAAGGCTTGTCACGCGCTGCACGAACGCGGCATGACCATCGTGATGATTACGCACTTTATGGAAGAGGCCGCTGAGGCCGATCGCGTTGCTGTCTTCCAGGCGGGCCGCGTTGCCATGCTCGGTACGCCCGAGGAGATCTTGACGCGGGCGGACGAACTTGCACGGCTGAACCTGGATATGCCGGCATCGTGCTGTCTTGGCAAGGCGCTTCGCGCGAAGGGCGTGCCCATTTGCGCACAGGTGCGCGAGGCGGATATGGTCGCCGATATAGCGCAGGCTTATGCCCAGCGGAGTAGGACAGGCATCGCCGGTCGGCCTTTCGCATCCGATCCTCGTATTCCCGACAACGTTTCCTCTGCGCTCGATGGCGCAGACGCGCCGGAGCCCGTCATCGAGATTTCGCACCTTTCGTATAGCTATTCGCTGAGCGCCCGCGAGCGTCGTCGTTGGCATAAGCGCTCAGCCGCCGAGGGTGCATCGAACAAACAGGCCCTCTGGGGCAACGACCCTAGCAGCCCCTGGGCGTTGCGAAATGTGTCGCTAACGGTGCGTCGTGGCGAGTTTCTGGGCCTTGCGGGCCATACCGGTTCGGGTAAGTCGACGCTGGTTCAGCATCTTAACGGCCTGATTCGTCCCCAGGAGGGTTCCGTTTGCGCATTGGGGCTCGACCTGGCAAACAAGAAAGATGCCGCCGCGGTTAAGGCAAAGGTCGGCGTGGTGTTTCAGTATCCCGAGCGTCAGCTGTTTGCCGAGACCGTGGCGCAGGACGTGGCATTTGGCCCGCATAACCTTGGGTTGTCGCAGGCCGAGGTTGCCCGCCGCGTCGCGTCATCGCTCGCGCGCGTAGGCCTCGACCTGGCTACGGTGGGCGACAAGAGCCCCTTTGAGCTCTCGGGCGGGCAGCAGCGGCGCGTGGCGTTTGCTGGCGTGCTTGCCATGGAGCCCGAGGTCCTGGTGCTCGATGAGCCCATGGCGGGACTCGATCCGGCGGCGCGCAGTGATTTTCTGGAGCTCATCGGTAGACTTCACCGCGATGGCCTGACCGTCGTCATGGTCTCGCACAGTATGGATGACCTGGCCAATTGCTGCGACCGTATTGTCGTGATGAACGAGGGCGCGGTGTTTGCCGAGGGCACGCCCGCTCAGGTTTTTGCGCATGCCGATGAGCTCAAGTCGATCGGCTTGGGTGTTCCCGCTGCCCAGCGCATGGCGCTGGCGCTTGCGAAGGCAGGCGTGCCGCTGCGCTTTGACGGCCTCTATACGGTTGAGTTGCTGGCAGACGAGTTGGCAGATTTGCTGATCGGTCGCTCGGACGGTCCTTCTAACGTCGCGGACATTGCTAAATCCAAGACGGTCGCGCGAGAGGAGGGCTGCTAATGGAGGCGTTTTCGTTTGGCAGCTACTATCCCGGCGATAGTGCGATCCACCGCCTGGACCCGCGAACCAAATTGCTCTTGGGCTTTGTGTTTCTGATCACGACGCTCACAGTCAGCAGCTTCCGCGGACTGGTCCCGGTCGCAATCTTCGTTGTCCTGATCTATACCGTGTCCCGGGTGCCGGCTCGTCGCGTCCTGTCATCGATGGCGCCGCTGCTGGCGATCGTCGCGGTGGTCGCGGTGCTCAACCTGTTTTCCGACCAGAGCGGGCGCATTCTGTGGCAGCTCGGCTTTTTGCAGATAAGCGAGGGCTCGCTGCATTCCGCCGCCTTTATGGCGTGCCGCCTGACCTTGATGATGGCCGGTATGAGCGCTATCACGCTCACCACACCGACGCTCGACCTCACCGCGGGTTTTGAGCGCCTGCTCGCGCCGTTTGCGCGTGTGGGACTTCCTGCGCACGAGCTCGGCATGATCATGGGTATCGCGCTGCGCTTTATGCCGCAGTTTGCCACCGAGATGAAGCAGACGGCCGATGCGCAGGCGAGCCGCGGTGCGCGCGTGACGAGAGGCCCGCTCGGCGGCGTGCGTATGCTCGGCAGTGTGGCGATTCCGCTGTTCACGGGCGTGTTCCGTCATGCCGAAACGCTGTCTGCCGCCATGGATGCCCGTTGCTATCATGGCGAGCAGGGCCGCACACGTCTGCATGCGCTTGCATTTGGCCGCGGCGATGCGTTGGCGGCGGTGGTGACGGCGTTGCTGCTCATCTGCGTCATCGTCATCAATCTTCAACTTGTTTAGGCGCGATTCGAGCGCAGGAAAGGGGTCCTTATGACCGACAACGATCGCACGGCGCAGCTCGAGCGCGCCTGTTCGTATCTTAGGCGTATTCCGGCGTGGTATCTCGCCACGATCGACGTGACGGACGGATATCAGCCGCGCGTAAGGCCGTTCTCGTTTGCCATGGTCGATGATGGCAAGCTGTGGTTTTGCACCTCGCGCGATAAGGACGTGTGGGCCGAGCTCAGCGCGAACCCCAAGTTTGAGGTTTCGGGTTGGAAACCGGGGGAGTGTTGGATCGTGCTGACTGGTGAGGCCGCGCTTGAGGACGACGCGGTCGTGAGCGACCGGGTGCGCCAAGCCGGCTTTAAGCACATGGTGGGCATCGGCGAAGATCACGAGAGCGCCAACGACGGTCGCCTTGCGTTCTTCTCGGTGCGCAATATCGCCGCCCGCTTCTGTGATATCGACGGCAGCGAAGAGCGCCTGGAGCTTTAACTCTAGGGCAGCTAAAACAGCCCCGACCCAAAAAGACTAGTGCCAGGAGGACACATGGACGGATTGAATACGGTGTTGGAGTATCTGACGTCGGTGCCGGCATGGTATTTGGCGACGAGCGTTGACGGACAGCCGCATGTGCGTCCGTTTTCGTTTGCGCAGATCCAGGACGGCAAGCTGTGGTTTGTAACGGCGCGCACCAAAGACGTGTGGCAAGAGCTGCTGCAAAATCAACGCTTTGAGGCCACGAGTTGGTGGCCAGGCCATGGCTGGCTCATCTTGCGCGGACATGCGGGTCTGGACGACCAGGCCGCTCCCGATATGCGCGAGGCGGGCTGGAAGCACCTGGAGCGCCTGGGCGAGCACTACGAGGGCGCAGACGATCCCACGCTCGTCTTCTTTAGCGTGGAGGAACCCGAGGCCTTTGTCTGCAACCATGACGAATGGGTGCCGGTCGAGCTCTAAACGAGTCTCTCAGCAAGCTTCGACAATTCAAATTCTCGCATGTAGCGGGCCCCACATTGCAACGTCACCGTAAGGTGCACTGGGCAATATGGGGCCCGCATTTATTTGTCAATTCCTTCGAGTGAATGTGTCGGGACTGTTTCAATGCATGAATATGTAAAAGATTTGCGTATATATGCATCTTTTGGTGCTAAAGTTTCAACCCACTTCATAACGACGGCTGCGGGATGCGCATTGGTGCATAACTGCAGACAAGGAGTCCGATATGTCTTTAAAGGTTGGAATCGTAGGTGCGGCTGGATATGCTGGCGCCGAGCTCATTCGCCTCGTCCTCGGTCATCCCGAGTTTGAACTTACTGCCATTACGTCAAACGCCGATGCTGGCCAGCCGTTGTCTGCGGTGTACCCGAGCTTTGCCGGCGTGAGCGATCTTGTCTTCACGACGCACGATGCCCCCGAGCTCAAGAACTGTGACGCGGTCTTTTTGGCCGTGCCGCACACGGCCGCCATGGCACAGGTGCCCGCCCTGCTTGCCGCGGGAGTCTCCTGCATTGACCTCTCGGCTGACTATCGCCTGAGCGATCCGGCCACCTTTGAGGCCTGGTATGCCGCCGAGCACACGAGTCCCGAGCTACTCAAGAGCCGCGCCTTTGGTCTGCCCGAGCTGTTCTGCCAGGATTTGGAGACCGCTGCATCCGACCACGCCGATGGCAAGCCCGTACTGGTTGCCTGCGCCGGTTGCTATCCCACCGCAACGAGCCTTGCCGCCGCGCCTGCCGTGCGCGCCGGCTGGGTTGCCCAGAGCGGCCCCGTGATCGTTGACGCCATCAGCGGTGTAACGGGTGCCGGTAAGTCCTGCAACGCCCGTACGCATTTTTGCAGCGCGGACGAAAACCTGGAGGCCTATGGCGTGGGCAAGCATCGTCACACGCCCGAAATCGAGCAGATCTTGGGCCTAACCGATCGCGTCGTCTTTACCCCGCGCCTGGCACCGCTCAAGCGCGGCCTGCTCTCTACGGTGACGATGCCGCTTACGCCGCAGGCTATCGATACCTTGACCCTTGAGGACGTTGTCGACCATTACAAGCAGTTCTACGCCGGTCGCACCTTCGTGCGCGTACTCGATGCCGGCCA
This sequence comes from uncultured bacterium, assembly GCA_905216105.1. Lineage (GTDB taxonomy): Bacteria > Actinomycetota > Coriobacteriia > Coriobacteriales > Coriobacteriaceae > Collinsella. Next base: position 5,147 of record CAJMSG010000007.1, read on the forward strand.
GCAGCCCAAGACGGCTTCGGTCGTCGGCACCAACGCCGCCCAGATCGGCCTCGCGCTCAACAAACGCGCGGGCGTTCTGGTGGCTACGGGCGCCATCGACAATCTGTGCAAGGGTGCAGCAGGCCAGGCGGTCCAGTGCGCCAACATCGTCTTTGGTTTTGACGAGCGACGAGGCTTGCCCACAGTGGCGTGCCCGGTGTAGCACATTCGATTGTTGACGATTTGGTAGTCGGGTATCGAGTGGGGCGCCACTCTTAAGCTGGTCTCATGATTGTGGCTGGCATGGCGCACCAACCGATGCCCATTTTTTGTTTGATATAAGGAGTCGTAGGGACGATGAATATAGAGCAGCTCGATATCAAGATTCGCGCCGTCGAGGGTGGCGTTACGGCAGCGGCCGGCTTTAAGGCCGCGGGTATTCATGCCGGATTCCGCAAGAATCCCGAGCGCCTGGATTACGCGCTCGTCGTGCCCGATAAACCCTGTCCCGGGGCCGGCGTGTTTACGACTAACCGCTTTTGTGCGGCGCCCGTGCAGGTGAGCCGTGCCAACCTGGGCGGCGCCGACAAGGGCTACGGCGTCATTGCCGGCGTTTCGGTCAACTCTGGCAATGCCAACGCCGCCACGGGCGAGACCGGTCTTGCCTGCGCGCGCGAGACCTGCAACATCGCCTCGCAGGTCATCGGCTGTGAGCCCCAGCAGATTCTGGTCGCCTCCACGGGCGTAATTGGTCAGATTCTGCCGATCGACACGTTTGAGACCGCCGTTCCTGCCGCCTACGAGGCACTCTCCGCCCACGGTGGCGCTGATGCCGCCCGCGCTATCATGACGACTGACACGCACTCCAAGGAGTGTGCCGTGTGTTACCGCAGCGAGGCCGCAGGGCACGCAGGCAATGCCTATACGGTAGGCGGTATGTGTAAAGGCTCGGGTATGATCATGCCCAACATGGCCACCATGATCGCGGTCATCACTACCGATGCCCCCGTCGAGCCGGCGGCGCTCCACGCCCTGTTACTCTCCACCGTCAAGCAGACCTTCAACAAGGTAACGGTCGATTCCGACACCTCGACTAACGACACCTGCATCATGCTTGCCTCCGGCGCTGCTGCCGCAGATGCCGAGCCTATTGTCGAGGGCTCTGACGCCTTCGACGAGCTAGCCTTTGCCGTGCATGAGGTGTGCGAGAGCCTGGCGCGCAACATCGCCGCAGATGGCGAGGGCGCATCCAAGCTCGTGACGGTTAATGTCACCGGCGCCGCCAACGACGAGGAGGCCGATATCGCCGCTCGTGCTGTCGCCAACTCGCCGCTCGTCAAGACCTGCATCGCCGGCCACGATTGCAACTGGGGCCGCGTTGCCATGGCGCTCGGTAAGTGCGGCGTGCAGTTTAACCAAGAAGATGTGTCCATCGACATGATGGGTATGCCTGTCTGTCGCGATGGCCTGACGGTTCCCTTCGATGAGGACGAAGCCCTGCGACGTTTTGAGGCGCCCGAGATTGTGATCTCGGCAGACCTGGGCGCAGGGGACGCGGCGACCACCGTGTGGACTTGCGACCTCACGCGCGAGTACATCTCCATTAACGGCGACTACCGTTCCTAGACTCCCGATGTGCCGCGCGCCCCGCTGCAATCGCGGGCAACGAGGTGCGGCGCGATAGCTACACGAAAGACGAGGCAGACTATGAAGTTCGCACGCGATTGTCGCTCGAGCGAATCCAACGAAGTTACCGCGCAGCTGCTGTTCGAGGCGCTGCCGTGGATTAAGAACCTGACCGGTAAGACGGTCGTTATCAAGTACGGCGGTGCCGCCATGGTCGACGAGCAGCTGCGTCGTGACGTGATGAGCGACATCGTCCTGCTCAAGATTATCGGTATGCGCCCTGTTATCGTGCACGGCGGCGGCAAGGCCATCAACGAGGCGCTCAGCCACTACGACATCCCCGTCGAGTTTAAGAACGGCCAGCGCGTGACTACGCCTGCCACCATGGATATCGTGCGCGAGGTACTGGGCGGCAAGGTCAATCAGGAGCTGGTCGCGGCGCTCAACCAGCATGGCAACCTGGCCGTGGGCGTGTCCGGCAGCGACGCCGGTACCCTTATTGCCGAGCCACTCGACCCAGAGCTCGGCCGCGTAGGCAAGGTCACGCACGTCAACACCGACTATATCGAGCGTTTGCTCGACAGCGAGTACATTCCCGTTATCGCCACGGTCGCGGCGGGGGAGGACGGTGGCTTCTTCAACATCAACGCGGATACCGCCGCCGGTGCTGTTGCGGCGGCGCTTCATGCGCACAAGGCGATTTTTTTGACCGATGTCGACGGTCTGTACAAGGACTTTAGCGACAAGGATTCGCTGATCTCCAACCTGACGCTCGACGAGGTCAATGAGATGCTCTACGGCGGCGAGGTCGACAAGGGCATGATCCCTAAGCTGCGCGCCGCCGTCGACGCGCTTGCTGGTGGCGTATTTCGCGCCCACATCATCAACGGCACGACGCCGCACTCGCTGCTGCTGGAGCTGCTGACCGATGCTGGCGTCGGTACCGTGATCCACTCCACCGAGACGGCCTACGAGTTCGATACGCATCCGCATCCGCTTTCGACGTTTGCGGCGCGCCTGACCGAGAACCTCGACGAGGTCGAGAAGCTCCAGACGGTCTAGCTGACCCGCGGTCGTCGCGTCCCTGCACCCATAGCCCTGCGCCGTACGGCGCCCAACGAAAGGCATCCCATGTCACTTGCAACTCAACAATCGCTCGAATCCCATTACGTTATGCATACCTTTGGTCGCTCTCCGGTCGAGTTTGTCGAGGGTCACGGCATGAAGCTCACCGGCGACGATGGCCGTGAGTACCTCGACTTTCTTGCCGGCATCGGCGTGTGCAGCCTAGGTCATGGCGACCCGGCTGTGCTCTCGGCGCTCGAGGCGCAGACCAAAAAGCTCATGCATGTCTCCAATTACTTCTACATCGAGCAGCGCGGACAGGTCGCGGCGCTGCTGTCCAAGCTTGCTAACGACGACGTAGATGGTGCGCGCGTGCTTGCCGATGCCATTGTCGCCGGCGATGAGACCACGGCAGCTGCTCTTGGTGCCCCGGCTGCGGATGAGCAGGTTTGGGAGACCTTCTTTGCCAACTCTGGCGCCGAGGCCAACGAGGGCTCGATGAAGCTCGCGCGCCTGTACGCCAAGCGTGCCGGTAATGGCGGCAACACCATCGTGTGCATGCGCGGCGGCTTCCACGGCCGTACGCTCGAGACCATTGCCGCCACCATGCAGGATTGGCTGCAGGACAGCTTCCGCCCGCTGCCGGGTGGCTTTGTGGCCTGCACGCCCAACGATGTGGACGAGCTGCGTGCGATCTTTAAGCAGCTGGGGAGCGAGATTTGTGCCGTGATGCTCGAGCCGATCCAGGGTGAGAGTGGCGTGCACCCCATGACCGAGGAGTTTATGGCGACAGCGCGCGACCTGGCACACGAAGTGGGCGCCGTTCTTATCGCCGACGAGGTCCAGTGTGGCATCTTCCGCTCCGGCAAACCGTTCGCTTACCAGACCTATGGCGTGGAGCCCGATATCATGAGTCTTGCCAAGGGCATCGCCGATGGCGTGCCCATGGGCGCCGTCGTGGCAAAGAAGGAGATTGCCGACGTGTTTAAGCCGGGCGATCACGGCTCGACCTTTGGCGGTAGCTGTTTGGCCGTCGCGGCGTGCGCCGCGACGCTCTCCGCGCTTGTGCGCGGCGATTATGCCGAGCATGCTGCCAAGGTGGGTGCTTATATGGAGGCAAAACTCACCAAGCTGCCGCATGTGGTCGAGGTACGCGGTCGCGGCTTAATGCTCGGCTGCGATTTGGATGACGCTGCGGGCGATGCACATGATATTGTTGCCCGCGCGCTGGCCGCTGGCGCCGTGATTAACGCGACCGGAGCTCATACGCTGCGTTTCCTGCCGCCGCTTATCTGCGAGGAAGCCGACGTGGACAGCCTGATCGAGATTTTGTCGGACGTTTTGGCCTAACACAGCGCAATAACTCAATTTGGACCGGGTTCCGGACTGCGGACGTGCCATATGCGGCACGATTCAGCGGTCTGGAGCCCGTTTTGTTATCGATTTACCATGGCTGGGATAGGCCGTGTGCAAAAAGTGGCAAATATGAGTACGGGCACTAACTTCGTAACATATAAATTAGGCGTTTTAGATGAGTTGGGCCACATATGTCCAGTTTTGTAGTAACTAAATTGGCTTAACTGGACTATCAGTCGTCGTTCTAATGTCGGATTTGCCTTTTATGACTTCGAAAACGCTGCTACCAAAAAGGTAGCAGTACTCATATTTGGCATTTTTTGCACACGGGTATTCGTCAAGGGTCCATTTCGCCGCCCGCTTTCGCTTCGGGCCTGCGGCTCTCGCGTGCTGCGCTGGAAAACGCTTCGCGTTTCCTCAGCTCCGCACCCTTGCGGGTTCGAATCCCTCTGCGATGGGCCAAAACAAAAACGGTCCACTTGCGAGGACCGTTTCCAAATCAGTGGTGGGCGATGAGGGATGTCGCGTGCGGCTTCGCCGCCCGCTCTCGCTTCGGGCCTTCGGCCCTCGCGTGCTGCGCTGGAAAACGCTTCGCGTTTCCTCAGCTCCGCACCCTTGCGGGTTCGAATCCCTCTGCGATGGGCCCAAAAAGGAAAGGCCCCCATCGCTGGGAGCCTTTTCAATCAAGTGGTGGGCGATGAGGGATTCGAACCCCCAGCCTTGTGCGTGTAAAGCACTTGCGCTAACCGTTGCGCCAATCGCCCGCAGGGATTGAGTATAGCGGAAACCCCGTGCTGTTCACCGCTAATTCATAACGAAACTTACGCGGCGACTTCGGCGCCCTTGTCCTCGTCGATAAAGAAGCGCTTGTACCAGATGAGGAACGTCAGCGTGGTATAGATCTTGCGCTGGTTGAGCGCGCGACCCTCAAAGTGATCGTCAAGCAGTTTCATGAGCGCATCGGTGTCAAAGAAATCGGCAGCCCACGGTGCGGTGAAGTATTCCTTTACGTAGTCGTAGTACTTTTGCTCGCGCAGCCAGAACTTGACCGGTACGGGGAAGCCCACCTTCTTGCGCGTTGCCCACTCGTCGGGCAGCGTACGGTTGGCAGCGTGACGCAGAACGAGCTTGCAGCCTTCTTCGTTAACACGGTAGTTGGCGGGAATGTGCTCGGCAAACTCCATGACCTTCTTGTCCAGGAACGGGACGCGAAGCTCCAGAGAATGCGCCATGCACATCTTGTCTGCTTTGAGCAGAATGTCGCCCGGCAGCCACATGTTCATATCCAGATACTGTTTCTTGGAAAGCTCGCAGCAGTTGGGAACCTGCTTGTAGTACTCGGCGCACATCTCGGCGGCGTTCTTGCCGGTGTCATACGCGGGCTTGAGCACCTCGTCGACCTCGGAGGGATCGAACACCTTTGCCTGACCCACATACCAGCGCTCGGGAACCTCGGCGCATTTCGTCAGGAAGTTGTGGCCCTTAAAGTAGGGGAGATGCTGAACGAGCGAGCCCAGGGCGCGACGTACGCCGAGCGGCACGCGCTTCTTAAAGGAGCGCATCTCGGGGGTGTCCTCGTACCACTCGTAGCCGGCAAACAGCTCGTCGGCACCCTCGCCCGAAAGGACGACGGTGACCTCCTCGGAAGCCATCTGCGCCAGATAGTACAGCGGCACGCTGGACAGGTTCGATTGCGGCTCGTCCATGTGATACTGGATATCGGGCAGTGCATCGAAGAACTCGTCGGCGGTAATCATCTTGCGCACGTTCTTGATGCCCAGCTTGTCGGAAAGCTCGGCAGCGTAGTTGGTCTCGTTGAAGTTCTTGTAATCAAAGCCGACAGAATACGTGGTGTCGGGCATGAGACAGGCGGCAATGTAGCTGGAGTCCACGCCGCCAGAAAGGAACGAGCCCACCTTAACATCGGCGATTCGATGTGCAGCGACGCTTTCGTGCACGACCTTGTCGCACTCGTCCACGTACTCCTCGAAGGTCTTGGAGTTGTCGTCGGTGAAGTCACAGCTCCAGTAACGCTTGATGCCCATGGTGTTGGTCGTCAGGTCATACGTAAAGCAATGCGCCGGGGCAAGCTTGAATACGCCCTTAAAGAAGGTCTCCTCCGTGGCGGGGAATTGCAGCGTCAGGTAGGGGCGCAGCGCGTCGTGGTTGACAGCCTTCTCAAACTTGGGATGGTCCAGGAAGCTCTTGATCTCGGAGCCAAACAGCAGCGAGCCATCGGATGCCTGGTAGTAATAGAACGGCTTGATACCAAAGATGTCGCGAGCGCCAAAGAGTTTGTTCTTGTTCTGGTCGTGAATCACGAACGCGTACATGCCGCGCAGGCGGTTGACCAGGTCCTCGCCCCACTCCTCGTAACCGTGTACCAGGACCTCGGTATCAGCGTTGCAGTGGAAGGCGTAGCCGGCTGCCTCCAGCTCGGCGCGAAGCTCCTGGAAATTGTAGATCTCTCCGTTGAAGACAATCGTGACCTTGCCGTCGTCGCTCGACATGGGCTGAGCTCCAGCTTCGGAAAGATCAAGAATCGAAAGACGACGGAAGCCAAGGGCAACGTTGTCGACGATATGCTGGCCGCCCATATCGGGACCACGGTGGATGATGCGATTCATCATAGCCGTGAGAACCAGCTCGCTCTGTTCATCTGTACCGGTAAAACCGACAAAACCGCACATGCAAGATCCTTTCTGCTGACGGCTCAGGTGTACTGCCGCAAGGATTGTGGCAGCTGATGTCAAATAATCTTTACTATCATGCCAATCTTTTGTTTCGTGATAGGGCATAAGCACCGAGCGAACCGAAAAAACCACGGCCCGATCTTCAGACGAAGCGGCGGGCCGTGGTTGCGAACGCTATGTATGAGCGGTTAGCGTTTGCTGCGCTCGGCGAGACGGTGCTCCACCTTGGTGACGATGTGGATGAGCGGAATCGTCACGACCAGATAGTAAAGTGCGGCGCAAATGTAGGGCGTAATGTTGCCCGTGGTGGCCGTGAGGTTTTTGGAGAACAGCATGAGCTCCATGACGCCAACGCTCGAAAGCAGTGACGTGTCCTTGTACAGCATAACGAACTCACTGGTCATAGTCGGTATAACGCAACGTACGGCTTGCGGGATCACGATGCGCGACATAACTTGGGACCAAGTCATGCCAAGCGAGTAGGCGGCTTCCGCTTGACCATGCGGTACGCTCTCGATGCCGGCGCGGAAAATCTCGGCAAGATAGGCCGAGCAGTTGATGGCGAGCACGCCAACGCCGAGCGGCAGATTGGGCACGTTGAGACCGATCATAGGGAACCCAAAGAAAGCAATGTAGATCTGCAGGAAGAGCGGGGTTCCGCGCAGGACGTTGATGTATGTTACGGCGATGCCGCGCAGCATACGACTATGACTGATTTTCATAAAGGCAAACAGCAAGCCGATGGGGATGGCGAGCGGAAAACCGATGGCGGTCACGGCAAGTGCTATGCCCCAGCCCTTAAAGAGCGAGGCGATTGAGGTGACGATAATCTGCGGCTTGAGGAACATGCCCAAAAACGGGTTGGAGTTCCATGCGGCAACCCAAGACTGGGCATCGAGCCAGGCGACGATTTCTTGCACCATGGTGCTCTCCGAGACGCTGATGGTGGGGCTCTCGGGAAGATCTCGCTTGTCGCCGTCGGCGACATAGCTGCCGGTGACGGCATAGGCACCCGCGTTGCTCGGGAATACGACGTCGGGGACGACAACGCGAATCTGCGAGCCGGCAGCGACGGGATCGGCGAACTTGATGACGAGCTTTGAACCGTCCAGCGAGCACGATGCCTTGACACCCGTCTGGTTCAGTCCGTTGAGCAGCGTGACCTTAACATCGGTGCTCTCAAACGATCCGCCCTCGGGCAGCTCAAACTCAATTTGCGAAACGTCGCCCTCGTCGCTACCCGTTGTCGCTTCCCAGGTCAGGCGGGTTGCGATGCCGCCGAGCACGCCGTTGCCGCTGTCTTCGTTTGACTTGGCGGTCGCCGAGGTGACGGCAAGTGAAGCGCCCGTCGCGTCGTCTGAGCTCGAGACATCCTTGTTATCGGCCCCGCTCGTGGGTGCCATGCCAAACCACTTCTCGTACAGTTTGTCATAGGCGCCGGAGCTCTTGATCTTGGTGAGGGCATCGTTGATGGCCTGTGTCAGCCCGGGGTTGTCTTTAGAGACGGCAATGCCAAACTGCTCGCCCGTCGGAACCTCTTTGATGATCTCCATACCGGTAAAGGAGTTCGAAACCATCCACTGCTCAACGGGCAGATCGCATACGACCGCCTGGCACTGACCACTCATGACGGCGGTGAAGGCTGCCGTCCAGTCGTCAAAGTTGACGGTGGTTGCCTGCGGCAGGTTCTCGATTGCCCACTCCTCGGACGTGGTGCCCGACTGCACGGCAATTTTGACGCCCGGTGCGTTGAGGCTATCGACCGTGTCATATCCAGTGTTCTTTGCAACTGCGACGCCCTGGTTGGAGTCGATATAGGGGTCGGTGAAGTCGACCTCTTCCTTGCGCTCGTCGGTAATCGTGATGTTACATGCGCCGACATCGGTCTTTACACCCTGTTTGACCATGGGAATAATGCCGTCGAACTTTTGCGCCGGCAAGTAGTTGAGCTCCAGACCGAGTTCGTCTGCGATCATGCCCATGAGTTCATAGGTAAAGCCCTGGTCTTCGCCGGAATCGTTGACGTATTCAAACGGGGGCGTGGCCAAGTCACTTGCGACGGTGAGCTTGCCATTCTCGACGAGTGTGTAGGTGCTCGAGGCGTTCTGGGAGGACGAACAGCCGCTCGCGCCGATGATGGTGGCAAGGGTCACAACGACCGTCGCGAAGGCGCAGACGATGTGCCGGGTCAACTGGACACGTGTCGAGTGGTGGCGACGTTCGAAGTGTCGTTTCATCTGGAATCCTTTGCTTTGGCATGATGGGTCGGCATTGCGGGTCAATGAGGCACATCAAGACATTTTGATAAAGAATAGCACCCAGATTTCCTTGTTTTTACGCGGGGTGGACACTGTTGTCATTTATTAATCCACGGCACAGTCCATGCAATTTTTTAGAAGGCTGCAGTGCGCGCAAGGTCAGGTGGCATATTAGGATGGTTGATAATACAGAATGTTTCATCGTTTCTGCCGCGGGACGTCTTTTGCCCTTTAAGGCTGAATTTAGCGAGAGAGGTCTTTGTATGTCGAGTCCGACACAAGAGAAGCTAACTCTGATGCGCTATATAGAGTTGCTCGAGGAAGATGACCTTGTTGTTTCCAAACCGAGCGCTTCGTGCGACCAGCGCATTGAGTTTGCGACTGACGACTCGCGCCAGGTGCGCCCGGGCACGTTGTTTGTCTGCAAGGGCCGCGCGTTTAAGCGCGAGTACCTGCTTTCGGCAATCGCCGATGGCGCCGTGGCCTACGTTTCCGAGGTCGATTACGATGTTGATCTTCCCGCGGTGATTGTGAGTGATATTCGTCGCACGCTCGCCGTGGTGGCAGATGCCTTTTATGGGCACCCGTCGGGTAAGGTGAAGGTCTGCGCCTTTACAGGCACCAAGGGCAAGTCGACCTGTAGCTTTTATCTGCGCGGCATTCTCGCCAACGAGGCCAAGCTTACGGGCTGTCATCGACCCGCTCTTAATACGGGCATTGAGTTCGACGACGGCATCGAGGCGGGTCCTTCCAAGCTGACGACCCCCGAATCCTTTCTGCTGCAGTCTCGCATCGCGCATGCTGCGGAGGCGGGTGCCCCGTGGCTGGTTATGGAGGCATCGAGCCAGGGCCTCAAATACGAGCGCACGGGCAAAATCGCCTTTGAAGTCGGCGCCTTTACCAATATCGGCGAGGATCACATTTCGCCGATTGAGCATCCGACACTCGAGGATTACTTTGCCAGCAAGCTCAAAATCTTCTCACAGAGCCGTTTTGCCGTGGTCAATCTCGATATGGATAAGGTCGATCGCGTGCTCGAGGCGGCATCTCGTTGCGAACGTACGGTGACGTTCTCCCTGACCGACGAGCGTGCCGACGTGCTTGCGCTGGCGATTCGCAATGGCGACTGCGGCGTGGTGGCAACGGTGCGCACGCCCTGCTTTACGCGCGACATTGTGATTCCCACGCCGGTTAAGTTCAATGTCTCCAATGCGCTTGCCGCTATTGCCTGCGCCGAGGCCCTGGGCATTTCCGAAGAGGGTATCGTCCACGGCTTTGAGGGCGTCTTCGTTCCCGGCCGCATGGAGCTCTATCCGTCCGTATCGGGCAAAATCTTGGGCGTCGTCGATTTTGCACATAACGGCATGAGCCTCGAGACACTCCTGCGTGACCTGCGCGAGAACTATCCCGAGCGCGAGCTGGCGGTTGTATTTGGCGCTACGGGCGGTAAGGGTGTCGACCGACGCACCACGATGGGCATCGCCGCTGGCAAGTATGCCGACCGAATCGTGATTACCGAGGACGACCCCGGCCCCGAGGATGTCGAGGATATTTGCGCCGAGATCGCGCGCAACGTTCAAGCGCAGGGAAATGATAACTGGCAAATCGTGACTGATCGCGTTGCCGCTATCGAGACTGCCGTGCGCGAGACCGTCCGTCCTGCCGTGGTCATCGTGACCGGTAAGGGCGAGGAAGAGCGTATGCTGCGCAAGAACGGACCCGAGCCTTGTGAGCGCGATGGTTCGATTCTCAAGCGCATCCTTGCGGCGTACGACGCCTAAGATCAGAAGCCCCTTCAACGTAATGGAGTGACCATGTCCCACAATACCCTGCCGACCGTCGCTGAGCTTTCGGGCGAGATGCGCGAGCGTCTTGCCAAGGTTAAGTACGTCTTTACCGACCTGGACGCCACCATGCTCGCGCCCGGCTCGTGCGTGCTGCGCGACAACGACGGCAACCCTTCGACCAAGCTCGTCGAGGCTGTCGTGGCACTTGCCCGCGCCGGCATCCAGGTGGTCCCCACCTCGGGCCGCAACCGCACCATGATCCACGAGGACGCGCGCGTGCTCGGCCTCAACTCCTACATCGGCGAGATGGGTGGCCTGGTCATGTACGACCTCAAGGCCAACGATTGGGAGTATCTGACCGGCGATATGCCCTACGACCCCGCCTGCGGCCTCACGCCGCATCAGGTGATCGAGCAGACCGGCGTGTGCGAGAAGATTCTCGCCCGCTGGCCGCATAAGATCGAGTACCACAACGACATGTCGACTGGCTACAAGTACCGCGAGGTCACCGTCGGCATGCGCGGCGATGTGCCCGACGACGAGGTCCAGGCCATCCTGGACGAGGCCGGCTGCGGCCTGGTCTGGGCCTGTAACGGTCACCTGACGCATCTGTCCAAGCCGACGACGCTCGAGCTCGAACGCGTCGAGGATGGCCGCGCGTTTAACATCAATCCCGCCGGCCTCAACAAGGGCGTTGCCATCGCACGTTTCTGTGAGCACCTGGGTATCGAGCGCGAGGAGACGCTGGCGCTCGGCGATTCCGAGTCCGACTTTTACATGGCTGACCACGTGGGCACGTTCTGCCTGGTCGAGAACGGTTTGACCAGCGCCGGCGCGCCTGAGTTCCTGGATACCTGCGATAATGCCTACGTCACGCGAGGCAAGATTGTCGACGGCTGGGCGGCAACGGCAGAGCTGCTCGTCGCGGCTCGTTCGTAGCGCGGCCCTATCGTTCTGAGCCATATCTTTTCGAGAGAGAATCTGGTGAGGTAATGTCCGATATCGAGAATCTGGCTGGCGACACACGCCCCATTGGCGTATTCGACTCGGGACTGGGCGGTCTGACGGTTGCGCGCGCGATTGCGACGGCGTTGCCGCACGAGTCCGTCTACTACTTTGGCGACACCAAGCGCTGCCCTTACGGCACCCGCACCGAGGACGAGGTGCGCTCGTTTGCACTGCAGGCGGGCCGTTGGCTGTCGAAGCATGACGTCAAGATCATGGTCATCGCCTGCAATACGGCGACCGCTGCGGCCTTGCGTTTGGCCCAGCAGGTGCTTGACGTCCCCGTCATCGGCGTGATCGCACCTGGCGCACGCGCGGCAATTAACAGCACCCGCACGCGCCGGGTGGGCGTGCTCGCCACCAACCTCACCATTCGCTCAGGCGCTTACACGCGTGCCATTCAGGACCTGGATGCCGGCGTCGACGTATACGGCTGCCCTGCCTCGAGCTTTGTAGAGGTCGTTGAGCACGAGCTCGCCTCGGGCGCGCATCTGCAAGAGCAGTGGCTCGAGAACGAGGACATCTTTGATACGCCTGCCGTACGCGCGCTGGTCGGCGCCACGGTTGAACCGCTGCGCGACCACGGCATCGATACCGTGGTACTCGGCTGCACGCATTTTCCGCTGCTCGTGGGGCCTATTCGCCATGCGCTGGGTCCCGGAGTGCGCGTGGTGAGCTCCGCCGAGGAGACCACGCGCGAGCTGACCGATATTCTCACGCGCCGCGAGCAGCTGGCGGGCGACGCAGCCGAGCCGCAGCATCGTTTTGCAACGACGGCCGATAACATTGCCGAGTTTGCGGTGGCGGGCAGCTTTATCTTTGGCCAGCCGCTCAAGAGCATTGAGCATATCGATATCGACGAACTGAAATAGATATAAGGTCACCGACCAAAGGCTCACTTTCACCTTTTGCCGAAAGGATTTTTCTATGGAGTATATGCAGGTCAATCGCGCCAACGGCCGCGCCGCCGATGAGCTGCGCCCCATCAAGCTTACCCGCGGCGTCATGAAGCACGCCCACGGTTCGTGCCTGGCCGAGTTTGGCGATACGCGCGTGCTGTGCGCTGCCACCATCGAGGAGGGCGTGCCGGGCTGGCGCAAGGGCGCCAAGGCCGGTTGGGTAACGGCGGAGTACGCCATGCTGCCGGCATCGACCGGCAAGCGCTGCAAGCGCGAGCACGCCAACCGCAAGGGTCGCTCCATGGAGATTGAGCGTTTGATCGGCCGTAGCCTGCGCACCGTCGTCAACATGAAGGCGCTCGGCGAGTACACCGTCACCGTCGACTGCGATGTGATTCAGGCAGACGGCGGTACGCGAACGGCGAGCATTACCGGCGCTTGGGTGGCGTTGCACGACGCCCTTGCCATGTGGGTCGAGGCGGGTAAGCTCGAGCGCATCCCGCTCACGGGCCAGGTTGCTGCGATTTCCATGGGTGTTGTCGACGGCAACACCCTGCTCGACCTGGATTATTCCGAGGACAGCCACGCCGAGGTCGACATGAATCTCGTCGCTACCGACACCGGCGAGATGATCGAGCTCCAGGGCACTGGCGAGCAAGCGCCCTTCGACCGCAAGCGCCTCAATGCCTTGCTCGATTTGGGCGACAAGGGCATTGCCGAGCTCATCGAGCTCCAGCGCCAAGCCCTCGCCTAACCTATCAAAAAGGATGGTTATAACCTGCCAAAAAGGGACAGGTTTATTTTTGCAGGTTTTATCTGCGGAAACGCCGATAGATAAGGTTGATGCCACATGAAAGGGGAGACGCCGAAGGGCCAGTCCCTTTTACGTGACTTTGCTATACGGACAAGGAGACCACTCATGGCACTTGAGAAGATCGACATCGACACCCTCGACCCGGCGGCGACCATCGTCGTGGCAACGGGCAATGCCCATAAGCTCACCGAGATCGAGGCCATTTTGGGCAAGGTTATGCCCGAGGTTCGCTTTGTGGCGCTCGGCCAGCTGGGCGATTTTGAGGACCCCGAGGAAAACGGCACGACGTTTTTGGAGAACGCCATCATCAAGGCGCAGGCTGCCGTCGAAGAGACGGGGCTCATGGCCATTGCCGACGATTCGGGCCTGGTCGTTGACGCGCTGGATGGTGAGCCCGGTGTGTATAGCGCGCGCTACGCGGGCGTTCACGGCGACGATGCCGCCAACAATGCCAAACTGCTCGTGAATCTGGAGGGCGTGGCCGACGAGGACCGCACTGCGCGCTTTATGAGCGTCGTCGCGCTCATCGACACGGACGGTTTGGTCACCTATGGTGAGGGCGCCTGCGAGGGCGTTATCGCACACGAGGGTCGCGGCGATCACGGCTTTGGCTACGACCCGCTGTTCCTGCCGGTCGACACGCCGGGCAAGACCATGGCCGAGCTGACGGCGGACGAGAAGAACGCCAACAGCCATCGATTCCATGCGCTCGAGCACCTATCCGCCAAACTGACGGGCGAGGAGTAGGCCGTGCGTGCGGTGGTGCAGCGCGTGCTCAACGCCGGCGTGACGGTCGACGGCGAGTGCGTGGGCAAAATTGGGCGCGGCTATCTGGTACTGCTGGGCGTGGGTCACGGCGACACGCGCGCTGAGGCCGATAAGCTGTGGGGCAAGCTCCGGGGCTTGCGCATTAACGAGGACGAGAACGGCAAGACCAACCTGGCACTTGCCGATGTCGACGGCGAGGTTCTCGTGGTGTCGCAGTTCACGCTGTTCGCCGATTGCCGTCACGGCCGCCGTCCATCGTTTACGGATGCCGGCGCCCCCGATGTCGCCAACGAGCTCTACGACTACTTCCTGACGCTCGTTCGCCAAGATGTCGAACACGTGGCGCACGGCATCTTTGGCGCCGATATGAAGGTCGACCTGGTCAACGACGGCCCATTCACCATCGTCCTCGATACCGACAATCTGTAAGCAGCTAATTTGGGACGGGGCTTTTTTAGCTACTTGCGCGGGGTTGTAGCAGGGTGCTATAGTATTAGAGTTTTGTCTATCTTAGGGGTATTATCCCCTTTTTGAATTGCACCTTCTGGAGGCCCTGTTCATGGAAGAGATGGAAGTCAATCACGTCGACGACATCCACGAGAAGCTGACCGATATGGTGGGCGATCGCGTTAAGGTGAAGGCCAACATGGGCCGCACCCGCGTCGTCGAGCGCATGGGCACCATCAAGAGCGTCCATCCGGCAGTCTTTATCGTCGAGGTCGACGAGCGCCGCGGCCGCAAGTCGCGTCAGTCCTACCAGTATATTGATGTTCTCACCGGCCAGGTCGAGCTGTTCGACCCCGAGAGCGGCGAGCACATCTTTACCCCGCTCGGCAATCAGCTCGAGGAGCACTAGCGGTGACCGATTGGTCCCTGACCCTTTCCGCGCCGGCAAAGATCAACCTCTACCTGGGGGTTCATACCGAGCGTGACGACCGCGGCTACCACAAGGTCGATTCCCTGATGGCAGCCGTCGGCCTTGCCGATACCGTGACGGTCACGCCTGCGCAGGCGCTGACCGTCCAGACGGTTCCGGCATCCGACTTTCCCATGCAAAAGAATACGGCGTACCGTACGGCCGCTGCTATGGCGGAGCATTATGGTCGCGAAGCCAACGTCTGCATCACGATCGAGAAGCGCATCCCGTTGTGTGCCGGCCTGGGCGGTCCTTCGACGGATGCCGCGGCGGTCATTGTCGCCTTGGCAGAGAGTTGGGGTATCGACCGTGCCGATCCCGCGCTGGACAACATCGCGCGCGGCATTGGCGCCGACGTTCCCTTCTTTTTGCATGCCAGCCCTGCATTTTACGTGGGTGGGGGAGACGTGCTGGCAACCGAGTACCCCGCACTACCCGCGACACCCGTCGTGCTGGTCAAGCCGCGCGAGGCAAGCGTTTCAACAATTGAAGCCTATCGACGTTTTGACGAGACCCCAGCGCCTGCGGACAAGCCCGGAGCGATTGCATCTGCCCTTCGCTCGGGAGACGCAGAGGCGGCCTACGCGCTCGTCCACAACAACCTGGGTGTCATTTCCGCGCAGATGGAGCCGCGGATTCAAACGGTGCTCGACTGGCTTCGTTCACAGGACGGTACCATTGCCGCAAACGTGTGCGGTTCGGGTGCCTGCTCGTTTGCTCTCTGCGATACCGCCGCCACGGCAGTCAATCTTGCGGCAGACGCTCAACAAAACGGCTGGTGGGCTTATGCAACGAAGCTCGTTTCCGACACGGTTCGCATTGAAGCGCCAAAGAAGTAAAAATTTCTCTGGCACATGACGGAAATCTTTGTTACTATAGTCGAGCTAACGGGTTGTGGCTCAGTTTGGTAGAGCACTGCGTTCGGGACGCAGGGGTCGCTGGTTCAAATCCAGTCAACCCGACCAGAGCATGAGGAGGGACCGCTTCTTGCGGTCCCTTTTTTTAGCTATTGTTGTGATACCGCGATACCCGCGGTATACTCATTCGAGCTTGTCTCGCTGTATTGTGGAGGTCTACATGTTTGGACTGAGGGCTCCTGAGCTCATCATTATTCTCGTCGTTGTCCTGATTATCTTTGGGCCCAAGAACCTGCCGAAGCTCGGTAAGTCCCTCGGCTCTACCGTCAAGAATATCCGCGAGGGTATGGAAGGCGACGATAAGGGCGAAACCAAGCAGGCCGAGGAGGTTGTGGTCGAGGAGTCCAAGGAGGACAAGGAGATCGCAGAGCTCGAGGCTAAGCTCGCTGCTGCCAAGCAAAAGAAGGCAGAGGACAGCGACGCGGACGCAGAGTAGTCCCATCCCTTTGGGGTGAGCACCTGACCGGCTTGCCCGCAGGCTAGCCGGTCTTTTTCGTTTTTGTTGACAGTTGATCGTTACATCATAGTTGGGGAGATATCCGTATGGACGCAAGCCAGATCGTACTGACCGCTGAGGGCCGCCAGAAGCTCGTCGAGGAGCTCGCTTGGCGTGAGGGCGATTACGCCAAGGAGATCGTCGAGGACATCAAGGAAGCCCGCGCGTTCGGCGACCTTTCGGAGAACTCCGAGTACGATGCCGCCAAGGACAAGCAGGCCCAGAACGCCGCTCGTATCGCCGAGATCCAGGCCATCCTCGCCAACGCTCAGATCGCTGCCAGCACGGGCGACCTGACCGTCTCCATTGGCTCGACTGTTACCCTGGTCGACCCCAACGGTGAGCTCATCGAGGTCACGCTTGTCGGTACCACCGAGACCAACTCGCTCGAGCATAAGATCTCCAACGAGTCTCCGGTCGGCCACGCCATCATTGGTCATGGCGAGGGCGACTCCGTCGAGGTCGTTACGCCTTCCGGCAAGACTCGCGTCTACACCATCGCCAAGATCGCACGCTAGACCACGGTCCCGCGTAAAGGTATGTTTTCGCTCCCTGGGACCGAATCCTGGGGAGCGTTTTAGTTTGAGGAGCTAACTATGGCAGAAAACCAGAACGCCGCCGATCAGGCATCGACGCTCAACGACGAGCGCGCCACCCGCCTGGCCAAGCGTGCCTCCCTGTTCGAGGCGGGCCAGAACCCGTATCCCGAGCACTCCGAGATTGAGGACTACGTCGTCGACATCGAGACTAAGTATGCCGAGCTCACCGATGGCGAGGACACCGAGGACGTCGTGAAGATCGGCGGCCGTGTGGTTGCCAAGCGCGGTCAGGGCAAGATCATGTTCATCGTCGTGCGCGACGCGACCGGCGAGATCCAGCTGTTCTGCCGCATCAACGATATGGACGAGGCCGCCTGGAACACGCTCAAGGCGCTCGACCTGGGCGATATCCTGGGCGTGACCGGCGTAGTCGTGCGCACCAAGCGTGGCCAGCTTTCCGTTGCCCCCAAGAGCGCGACGCTGCTGTCCAAGGCCGTTCGCCCGTTGCCCGAGAAGTTCCACGGTCTCTCCGACAAGGAGACCCGCTATCGCCAGCGCTATGTCGACCTGATCGCCAACGACGACGTTCGCGAGACCTTCCGCAAGCGTTCGCAGATTCTCTCCACGTTCCGCCGCTTTATGGAGTCCGATGGCTACATGGAGGTCGAGACCCCTATCCTGCAGACCATCCAGGGCGGAGCTACTGCCAAGCCGTTTATCACGCACTTCAATGCGCTCGATCAGGAGTGCTACCTGCGTATCGCCACCGAGCTGCACCTCAAGCGCTGCATCGTCGGCGGCTTTGAGCGCGTGTTCGAGATCGGCCGTATCTTCCGCAACGAGGGCATGGATCTTACCCACAATCCCGAGTTCACCACGATGGAGGCCTACCGCGCCTTCTCCGATCTCGAGGGCATGAAGGCGCTCGCCCAGGGCGTCATCAAGGCCGCTAACAAGGCTATCGGCAACCCCGAGGTTATTGAGTACCAGGGTCAGACCATCGATCTGTCCGGTGAGTGGGCAAGCCGTCCCATGACCGACATTGTCTCCGACGTGCTCGGCAAGCCGGTCACCATCGACACGCCGGTCGAGGAGCTTGCTGCCGCCGCACGCGAGAAGGGCCTGGAGATCAAGCCCGAGTGGACCGCCGGCAAGATCATCGCCGAGATCTATGACGAGCTGGGCGAGGACACCATCGTCAACCCCACCTTTGTGTGCGATTACCCCATCGAGGTTAGCCCGCTTGCCAAGCGCTTTGAGGATGACCCGCGCCTGACCCATCGCTTTGAGCTGGTCATCGCCGGCCACGAGTACGCGAACGCGTTCTCCGAGCTCAACGACCCGGTCGACCAGGCCGAGCGCTTCGCTGCCCAGATGGCCGAGAAGGCCGGCGGCGACGACGAGGCCATGGAGTACGACGAGGATTACGTGCGCGCCCTCGAGTACGGTATGCCTCCTGCGGGCGGCATCGGCATCGGTATCGACCGCGTGGTCATGCTGCTCACCAACCAGGCTTCCATCCGCGACGTGCTGCTGTTCCCGCACATGAAGCCCGAGAAGGGTTTCCAGTCCGGTGCCGCCGCTGCCAAGGCTGCCGAGGCCGGCAACACCGCGAGTCCCTTCGTCATGCCGCTCAAGCCCACGCTCGACTACTCCAAGATTGCCGTCGAGCCGCTGTTTGAGGAGTTCGTCGACTTTGATACCTTCTCCAAGAGCGACTTCCGCGCCGTTAAGGTCAAGGCATGCGAGGCCGTCAAGAAGTCCAAGAAGCTGCTGAACTTTACGCTCGACGACGGCACCGGTACCGACCGCACCATCCTCTCCGGTATTCACGATTATTACGAGCCCGAGGACCTGGTCGGCAAGACCCTGCTCGCCATCACCAACCTGCCTCCGCGCAAGATGATGGGTATCCCCAGCTGCGGCATGCTCATCAGCGCCATCCACGAGGAGGAGGGCGAGGAGCGTCTCAACCTGATCCAGCTCGACGCTTCCATCCCTGCCGGCGCAAAGATGTGCTAGGGGGTTACGCGGGTTTACCAACCCGCGTAACCAGTTGACGCTGCAAGCCCGCCAGAGCGGCAATCTGCCTTTCAACTTCGGCGGCATGACCAAAAGGTCAATGCCGCCTTGTTTCAAGGCACCTTGCTCGCTCTGGCGGGCTTTCGCTGTCGTTGCCAAGGCATCGGCGTTGCCTTGGCCGTCAATAGTCATTGGGGGCGTTCTCAAACGACTACCCAACGGCTATTGCGCACATGGCTCGCATGACAGTCGTCTCTTTTATGTTTCCTTTAGCCGTCGCTGCCTAGGATGGGAGTTAGTCGGCAGGAAGGGAGCGTCTATATGGACGACGCGAGCGAGCGTGCAATCGAAGAGGACATGCTCGATCAGTTCAACTACTTTGATGATGAGGACGAGGAGCTGATCGATCGTCGCGAGCCGGCGTCGCTCGATGCCTTCGACCTTGTTGGTGAAGAGCCCGACGAGGACGAGGTCGAATCAGCAGAGCCCCCACAGTCTTCGCGCCTGGACTCGCTGCTTTCGAGAGTCCCTATGCACCACGGCGCTCGTGCCGGCGCACTCCATATGAAAACTGACTGGCACCAGATCGTGACGGCAGGCGATGAACTTGCCGTCGATGCGCCGCTCACCGATAAGTCATCCATTATCTGCCGCACCGGCATGCTTATGCTGGCAAGCGGAACAGGTGCCTGGCGCGTGCGCGATACCATGAATCGTGTTGCTGCCGTACTTGGCGTCACGATTCACGTCGACCTGAGTCTCCTATCGTTTGAGTGCACCTGCATCGAAGATGGCCACTGCTTTAACGAGGTCGTCAGCTTACCCACAACGGGAGTCAATACCCATCGCATTTGGATGATGGAGAGCTTCTTAAAGGAAATCGAGATTTACGGGCGCCGGTTTACCGTGCACGAGTACCACGAGATGCTCAAGACCGTTGAGAGCTCAAAGCCCGATTACTCTCCCTGGCAACAGGGCCTTGCGGCGGCCTGCGCTTGCGGCGCCTTCGTCTTTTTGCTCGGCGGCGGCCCTATCGAGATGGCCTGTGCATTCGTAGGCGCTGGTGTCGGCAACTTTGCTCGCTCCCATATTCTCAAACAGGGCCTTGGCCAGTTTAGCGCGTTGACGACCGGCGTTGCGCTCGCTTGCGTTTCGTATCTGCTGGCGTTGCTCGGTCTCGCCCAGGTTGTTCCGGGGGCAATGTCGCACCAAGAAGGCTATATCGGCGCCATGCTCTTTGTGATTCCTGGCTTTCCGCTCATTACGGCAGGCCTCGACATCGCTAAGCTCGACATGCGAAGCGGTATCGAGCGTCTTTCGTATGCTGTGTCGATTATTGTGATGGCGACCCTCGTGGGTTGGATGGTTGCCGAGTGCGTGGGACTGGCGCCGGATGACTTCGCCCCGCTCGGCCTCTCACCGTTGGCTCTTACGCTCTTGCGCATACTGATGAGCTTTATCGGCGTATTTGGCTTCTCGGTTATGTTCAACAGCCCGGTAAAGATGGCAGCGGCGGCAGGGCTCATCGGCGCCGTGTCCAATACCTTGCGCCTTACGCTCGTCGATGCGCCGACGATGCTTCCCTTCCTGGGACTGAGCGCGGGCATGCCTCCCGAGGCGGCTGCGTTTATTGGTGCGCTGGTATCGGGGCTGCTCGCGAGCTTAGCCGAAATCAAGCTCACCTACCCACGCATCGCCCTCACGGTGCCATCAATTGTCATTATGGTGCCTGGCTTGTATCTGTATCGCTCGATGTATTACATGTGCACCTTCGACACGGTCAATATGCTCGGCTGGTTTGTGCGTGC
>CAJMSG010000008.1:0-25118 GCA_905216105.1 uncultured bacterium
TGTCGGCCTAATCCGCGGTCTTTCATGCAGCAGGGGCTCTCAATGTTTTTATGTCCTGCTCATATCGTCTCTGCCGGCAGTTGGGGACACTCCTTTGGTGCATATGAACCTGTCTCCTTTGTTCAGCGTTGCATCGTGGGTGCTCGGGAAAATGCGAGCCGGTATTTGGGCGAATAGTGGGTCGCGGTTTCCGGATGGGGTGGGTTGCGGAAAGTGCGACCCGGAATATTGCTCCAAAACGGGATGGCGTTTTCCCGACGCGCCTCAAGCGGAAAGCGCATCCCATTTCGGAGCTCCAAAACGGGACGCGCTTTCCTCGCGGAAGAATTGTCGCAGCTACGTTAAGCAGTGCCGCTCGCTACTCGCCCAGCACCAGCGCCGCGAGCTCTGCCTGGGTGTCTACCACGTAGTCGGCGCCGGCGGTCTCCAGCTCTGCGCGGCCGCGGAAGCCCCAGCTGACGCCGGCGCTCTTAAGGCCGGCGTTGTGGCCGGTCAGGACATCGACATTCGAATCGCCCACATAGAGCGTGGTCGCCGGATTGGCGCCCAGCTCCTTCATCACGTGCAGCGTGACGGGCGCTTCGGGCTTAGGCGGAAACGCATCGACACGGCCTTGCACCAGCGCAAAGCGCTCGGAACCAAAGTATTTCTCGATAAGCGGGGCTGCCGAAATATGATCCTTGTTGGTGAGCACGGCAAGCTGAATGCCCGCGGCGCGCAGACGGTCGAGCATCTCAATCGTGCCGGCGTAGGGGGCGGTGTGGTCCTCCTTGTGCTCGCCGTAGTAAGCCCTAAATTCGGCAAGCGACTGCTCAAAGGCGCGCCCGTCGCCCGCATACTCGGCGGGCATAAAGCGCTCGACCAGCTTGAGCATGCCGTTTCCCACCTTATAGCGGTATTCGTCAACGGCAAACGTGGGCCAACCGTGCATCTCGCAGGTATGGTTACCGGCGGCTGCCAGGTCCTCGAGCGTGTTGAGGATGGTGCCGTCAAGGTCAAAGATCACGGTGGAAAAAGCTGCCATAGGTACGCTCCCATCAAGATGACTCATCAAAACGGCACCCATGATAGCGCGTGCCGTTCCAGTCGGGCATGAGCGGGCCAAATGTCCCTCGTGGGACTGAGGGGGCCAAAAGTCCCCGTTAAAACGCTTAAATGGCCTCTAACAGGTACATTTGGCCCCCTCAGCCCCACGGGGGACACTCGGCCCGCTCAATCTTGCGGGCGGGCTTGGTTCGTTAGCGGCCTAGTGGCGATATGGGTTGCCTATAGGTGGTCATCCGGGAGCCATATGGCTCGGGTATGGCGGTTTTTTGTGTAGCGCATTGACCGATTTACCTGCGGTAACGTACACTTCCTCCGATTAAAAATAGAAGCCGGAGCACGGGTGCGCGCGAGCGCATAAAGGGGAATCGGGTGAGAATCCCGAGCAAGGCGGTTACTGTATGCGGGCGCGCCCGCGAGTCAGATTACCTGCCCGCGCTCTTCTCGAAACCGAGGGCCTCTCTGTTTGCCGCTGGATTCCGGTCTACAAGGGGTGCTGCTGAGCGTGCGTTTTGCTGCCGATAGGGTGGCTGACGTGCGCCTTTGTGCTGCCGGGGTATCGCCTGTCCCGCCTTCTTCGCCATGGCTCTATTGCAGGTTCGCGAAAGAAGGAGAACGGGTGACGCGAAACAACATTATGCTCAAGCGCCTGGGAGCCGCTGCTTTCTCGGCGCTGCTCGTCTGGTCGATGCCGGGTACGTCGGCATTTGCCGAGGGCGTGGCAGAGATCGCTGTGCAGGCGCAGGCCCAGGCCTCGCAGCAGGCGGATACTGCCGAGAATGCCGACGAGTCGAGTTTCACTGCGGACGAGCAGACGGGTGCTGAAGGCGCCGAGGCATCGGCGGATGAGGCGAGCTCCGAGGCCGCTCCGTCTGCCGATGAGAGCCTTGCCGCCGCGGCGGACATCGACGACGAGGATGCCGATGCTCAGCAGGCACGCGGCGCGCGCGTCGCCAAGGCCGGCGAGACCGTGATGGTCTCTTTTGCCGATGAGCTGCCCACCACCATCGAGGCCGGGGCTGTCGTGAAGCTCGCGGCGAATATCAGCCTTGAGGCTGGCCAACAGATCGAGACCGTGGCCGGTACGCTCGATGGCCAGGGCCACAGCATCGTGCTCAACGGCAAGGCGCTGGCGAAGAGCGTGGCTGGTACGGTACAGAATCTGGGCGTGACGGGTTCGATGACGATTTCTGGCACCGACGGTCCTATCGCCACCACATGCTCGGGTACCGTGCAAATGTGCTGGTCGACGGCAAGCCCCTCTGACGACAATTGGACTTTCGCTGACGCTGCCGGTCTTGTAGGCAAGCTCGATGGCGGTTCGGTGCTCAACTCGTATTACGCCGGCAGCCTCAGCGGCATGCCCTTTGGCGGTTACGGCCTCGTTGCCTGGTATCAGTCTGGCACCGTGACCAACAATCTGTTCACTGCGGGCGATCAGGCGTGCGGCTACAAGGTCGATTCTTCCTTTGGCAGCAAAATCTCTGTCGACGACCTCAAGACCCAGGCCTCGGTCGATAAGCTCAACACCGATGCCCCTGCCACCGGCTTTACCTGGTCTGCGCAGGGCGGTTTGCCTGTGCTGATCTCGGGCGGCGCTGCGGTCGTCGTGAACAAGGATGCCCTCAAGGCTGCGATTGACGATGCCAACGCCAAGATCGAGAACGACTACACGGCCGAGAGCTGGTCGAAGCTCGCTGAGGCCCTTGTGAGCGCTCAAGACGTCTACGCCAACGATGACGCCAAGCAGGCCGAGGTCAACGCCGCAACCAAGACGCTCACCGATGCCATTGCCGCGCTCGAGAAGCCCAAGCCCACCGAGCCCGTGGCTCAGCCGCAGAACGTAGTGCACCTGAGCTCGCAGAGCGACCTCGAAAACAAGTTCAAACCCGCCGACGCCGACGCCTATTACGTTCTCGACAACGACATTACCATCGATGACGAGTACTTCTTTGCTCCCATGGGCATACTTGCGGGCACACTCGACGGCCAGGGCCACACCATCACCTTCGCCAACGGCGGTGGCGTGAAGTCGCTCATGGGCGGCGTTGCCTCCACGGGCGTGGTGCAGAACATCTCGTTTGCCGGCAAACTGAAGCAAGCGACGGACGGCAAGGCGTTCGGCCCCCTGGGCAACAGTGTGCAGGGCGCCGTGCTCAACTGCTCCACGAGCGTGACCGGCAAGGGCGTTGCGGGCTTTGCGCGCACGCTCGACGGCGGCATCGTGTCCAACTGCGTGTCGACCTCCGAGGGCACGGCGGGCGCGCTGTTCGCGACCTACAACGCGGGCCAGCTCGTCAACACCTACTGGGGCGCATTCCTCACCAACAAGATGGACGCCCCCGCCTCGGCGCTCGTCAACTCCTATGCCGTCGACCCGGCCGACATGGCCACCGACGCCTTCGCCGACCTCATCAACGCTAACTGCGGCGCCAACGGCAGCAGCTGGGGTATCGATAAAAATGGCACGCCGGTCTTTGGCTCGGGCAACAGCTACCAGGCGCCCGAGGATACCACGCCCGACGACACCTACACCGTGAGCTTCACGGCCAACGACGGCACCAGCCAGGCGGTTGCCGACCATATGCTCGAGGTTTCGCCCGACGCTGTGAACGCCTACCGCAAACTTGGCGTCTTTGCGCTTAAGGGCGTGCCGGCCACGAGCGCCGTCACCTGGGGCACCGACGATGCCAACCGCGGAAATATCGGTATCAACGAGTCCACGGGCGAGCTCTACATCTACGACAACGCCACCGGCACGGTGACCGCCACCGAGCATAAGGCCAATGGTTCCGAGCAGACCGTGGCCACCATCAAGATCAAGGCCAAGGCCAAACAGTTCGATGACTTTGAGCTGTGGTATCGTGCCTCCGACGGCACCGTGAGCGACGTGACCGATGGTGCGGCTACCGTCCAGGGCTCCGAGGTGCGCAACCTCGAGGTGCGCGTGCATTACGTCGACGCCGATAAGGACGAGTACGTGCCCGTTTCGTTCAGCCGCTTCCACTTTGCCTCGAGCGATCCTACGACCATCTACAGCAACGACTACTCGGCCTGCTTTTACTTCAAGCATGCCGGCAGTGCCACGATCACCGTTACCCCGCGCGACGTCGCATCTGCGGGCGCTGGCTCCAAGAGCGTGACGCTGACGTCAGAAGCCGTGGCCGCCACGTCCATCTCGATGGGCTATAACGAGGACGGCGCCACCGTCTACCTGCAGGGCCGCAACCCGCTCTCCGAGCGCGGCGCGTTTTTGACCGATCACGCACGCCCGGTGGTGGCGCCCGACAACGCCACCAACCGCGACAACTTTACCGTGACGAGCAGCGATCCTGCCGTGGCGGTCTACGCCACCGCGGGCGAGATCGGCTACACGGCGTACAAGGCTGGCACCACCACGTTTACCGCGACGCTGCCCGACACGGACGCCGATGGCAAGGTCATCAGCGCGTCGTGCGACGTGACTTATGCTTACCAAAATCCGCTTGCGAGCGTGACGGCCGGCACGGACAGCCTCTACCTCAAGGCCGGCTCGGCGCAAAAGCTCGACCTGACCTTTACCGGTAAAAACGACGCGGACGGCTGGAGCGTGACCGAGCCCGGCCTCACCTGGACGTTCAAGACGCTCGACGGCAAGGACGCCTCGGGTATCGTGGGCATCGACCGCATCGAGAAGAGCGCCTGGAAGCACGTCGACGGCGCTCCCGATGACGGCCTGTACGTGGCCTCGAGTGACTACACGGTGACTGCGCTTTCGGCCGGCACGGTGGTCGCGACGGGTACGCCGGTGGACACGACCGCCGGTGCCGAGCCCGTGACGCTTACCATCACCGTGGCCGGTGTGGCCGCGAGCCCCGCCACGAGTGAGTCCGCCTCGGCGGGCATCGATGCTGCCGCTGCGTTCATCGACGTGCGCCGCAGCTCCGACGCCTTCCAGTACGGCGACGAGTGGGAGATCTACGACTTTGCCAAGGCGGGCCGCAAGATCGATTCCAGGCTGCTCGACAACTACCGCGCCTCGCTGGCCAAGCACAAGGCCGAGTGGGGGAGTGCGACCTGCGCTCTGACTGAGACCGAGCGTGTGGCGCTGGCCCTCTCCGCCATCGGCGAGGACATCACCGACTATGACGGCGTCAACCTGGTCGAGCTCATCTGCAGCCGCACCGATATGACGCGCGCCAACGAGAAGATCTTTGCGCTGATGGCGCTTAATGCGAGCGGCTCGGATGTACCCGCCGGTTCTGCCTGGACGCGCGCGAGCCTCGCGGACGCCGTCTGCGAGCTTCTCGGCAGCGACGACACCGTGGAGGGTACGCGTCTGGGCGACGTGGACCTGACGGCCATGGCGATCCAGGCCGTGGCGCCCTATGAGGGCGACACCAAGGTCGATGCTGCCATCGAGAACGGCCTCTCCTACCTCAAGGGCAAGATGAGCGCGGGCACCTGTGATTTCGGTTCTGCCGAGGCCAATGCCCAGGTGATCCTCGCGCTGCTTTCGCTCGACCGTGACCCGGCCAACCCCGTTAACGGGTTTGCAAATGCCGTGACCAACGTGGTCTGCGCGCTGGACCTGTACCGCGTGGACGGCGGCAACGGCTATGCGCACAGCAAGGGCGGCGCGGCCAACGCCATGGCGACCGAGCAGGCGCTCCGCGCGCTCACGACGTATCGTGTCTCCTCGGGAGAGACGATTGCCTGGAAGACGGCCGTGACGGCGGGCAAGGGCTCGAGCAGCAAGGACCCGCAGAAGCCCACGGTGGCGCCGGGCGTCCTGACGCCGGGTGCCGGGTCGGACGGCGGTGCCGGCAACGGGACCGCCGGTTTTGCGGGCGTAATGGCTCCTGTGGCCGCCAAGATGGCCGGTGCTTCCTCGAGCGAGGGCGCCAAGGCAGCTGGCGATTCCAAGGCCGAGGCCGAATCCGGCAAGAAGGATTCGACGGAGTCTTCCGTCGCCGGCAAGACAGACAAGAGCGGCAAAAAGTCGGGCACGTCCGGCAAGACCGCCGCGTTGAGCGCCGGCGCCGCCAACAAGGCTGCGGACGCGGGCTCGAACGGCTTTGCCATCGCCGGTGTTGCCGTGGGCATCGTCGGTATCGCGGCCGTCGGCGGCTGGTTTTTCTACACCAAGCGTCGCGCGGCGTAACGAGCGTCTGCCTGACAGGTAAATACTGCAAGGAGTATGGTTTTGCAAAGCGAAGGGCCCTCCTGCCGATTAGCTCGGCAGGAGGGCTCTTCCATCTCCCCGCAGTTTGAGTGGGCCAACGTCCCAGTGAAAATGGGCGGGCCGATTGTGGCCGGATGCTGGGCAGCTTGCAGAGCAGCCGCTAGCAAATCCTGGGCAGCTGTTCTCCCACGAGCATGTCGAGGATGCGGGTTGAGCCCCAGCCGGTGCGCACGCGCACGGCGGGGCGGGTGCCCTCGGCAAGCGGCAGCACGCGACCGATGATGGCGGCGTTCTCGCCGTAGCGGGCGGCGCGCATGGCCGCCAGCGCGGCATCGGCCTGCTCGGCCGGCACCACAGCGACCATCTTGCCCTCGTTTGCCACCTGCAGAATGTCGTAGCCGAGCATCTCGCATGCCGCCTGCACGTCGGGGCGCACGGGCACGGCATCCTCGTCGATCTCCATGGCAACGCCACTGGCCTGGGCAAACTCGTTGAGCGTGGATGCCAGGCCGCCACGCGTGGGGTCGCGGAAGCAGCGGGTGTCGGGGGCGGCGGCGAGCACGTCGGCAATCAGATGATTGAGCGGCGCAGCGTCGCTTTCGATGTTGCTCGAAAACGCCAAGCCCTCGCGCTGGCTCATGATGGCGATGCCGTGGTCGCCTAGCGTGCCCGATACCAGGATGGCGTCGCCGGGCCGACAGCTGGCGCCGCTGAGCACTACGCCCGTGGGCACCTCGCCTGCGCCGGCGGTATTGATATAGACGCCGTCGGCACCGCCGCGCTCGACCACCTTGGTGTCGCCCGTGATGATGCGCACGCCGGCCTCGCGCGCGGTCTCGGCCATGGTTTGCACAATCTGGTTCAGCTTGTCCATGGGATAGCCCTCTTCGAGGATAAAGCCGCACGATAGGTAGCGCACGTTGGCGCCCGAGGTCGCGACGTCGTTGACGGTTCCGCACACGGCAAGGCGACCGATGTTGCCGCCGGGGAAGAACTGGGGCGAGACGACAAAGCTGTCGGTCGACATGGCGATGCGCCCGCTCGCGGGTAGCGCGGCGACGCCGGCATCGTTGCCCTCGAGCAGCTCGGGCGACCCAAAGGCATCCAGAAAGACCTCGTCGATGATACGTTTCATCATCTGGCCGCCGGAGCCGTGGCCCAGCAGGACAGTGCTATCGGTGATGCTATGGGACATATCCAAAACTCCAATCGTGGGTGGTGCCGGTACGCAGGGGCGTCCGGGCTAGCCGCGGTATCTAAAGTACGCCGCGCAGCTGCCTTCGGAGCTCACCATGCAGGGGCCGACGGGATGCTCGGGTGTGCAAGCGTGGCCGAACAGAGGACAGTCGCTCGGCGTGATGGCACCGCGCAGCACGTCGCCGCAGCGGCACCCGCGCGGCTCGACCGTCGGTTCAATGGGCACGTCAAAGCGGGCGCCGGCATCAAAGCGCGCGAATTCGGGTCGGATGGAAAGACCCGAATTGGCAATCGGTCCCAGCCCGCGCCACGTGGTGTCGCACGGCTCAAATACCTGCTCGACCAGCTGGCGCGCTACGGGATTGCCGTCTGCATTGACGCCACGGCGGTAGGCGTTGTCGATTGCAAACCGACCCTCGACAACCATCTGGACCAGCATGCAGATGCCCTGCAGAATATCGACCGGCTCAAACCCGGTGACTACGCCGGGGGTCTCGAACTCGTCGACCAAAAACCCAAAGGGTGCCAGGCCGGTGATGGTAGCGACGTGACCAGGCAGGATAAAGCCGTCGATGGTCGTCTCGGGGTCGTTGGAGATCGCACGCAGAGCCGGCGGCGTGGTCTTGTGAGCACAGTAGACCGAGAAGTTCTGGAGCCCGCGCGCGTCGGCCTCCAGGATAGCGGCGGCAATGGTGGGCGTTGTGGTCTCAAAGCCGACGCCCATAAAGATGACCGGGCGTTCGGGATTTTGCTCGGCAATGTCGAGTGCGTCGAGCGGAGAGTAGACGATGCAGATATCGCGCCCCGCCGCCTTTTGCGCGGCAAGCGAGGTGGACGATCCGGGCACGCGCATCATGTCGCCAAAGGTGGTGATGATGGCGCCGTCCATGTTGGAAAGCGCGATTGCGTGATCGATGTCGCGGTTGGCGGTGACGCAAACGGGGCACCCCGGGCCGCTTAGCAGTTTGAGTCCCGTCGGCATAATGGAGCGAAAGCCATAGCGGCCAATGCTCACGGTATGCGTACCGCAGACTTCCATAAGGTTGATGCTGCGGTTGCCGACAAGCTCATGAATACGATCGATGAGCTCGCGAGCCAGCTTGGGGTCGCGAAATGCCGAAAAGTCGATACCGGAGCGAACCGGCTGCGCCGCCGCCACTAGTATGCCTCGGCCGGGTTGGTGGCGAGCTGGTCCTCTTCGGCCAGCTCGGTCATGGTATTGACGAGCTCGAGTGTCTCTTGGGCTTCCTGCTCGTCGACAATCTGAATGCCAAAGCCGGCGTGCACGAGAATATAGTCGCCTACCTGCGCCGTCGGCACGAGGCGCAGCGAAACGGGGCGCTCGATGCCCATCATGTCGACGGTCGCCTTAAGGTCGTCGTCGCGTTTGACCACTTTACCGGGAACGGCAAGGCACATAATGTTCCCCTTTTATACGTTTTGCGCTGGATAGGCGCCTAATTACCCATCAGTTGATGGTAGCGCTCGCGGGAGTCGCGAGCAAACGCGTTACACCTGTGAGACGGCGGCGCGCAGGCTGGCAAAACAGCCTATCGAGAAGCCGTCTGCGCGAGGCGAGCGCGAGCGATGGCGGTCTGACCGTAGGCGATGCAGCCATCGTTGACGGGCACAGCGTGGGGGACCAAGACGGCAAGACCGGCGTCTTTGAGTTCATGGGTAAGGAGCTGAAGCAAAAGCCGGTTCATGAACACACCGCCCGAGAGCGCGACGGTATCGAGGCCTTCGCGATCACAGATTTCGCGTGCGATGTGGGTCGTAGCGTGCGTAATGGCGATGTGAAACCCGAGGGCGAGCCTGTCGGCCGGCGTGCCTGCCTCGATTCCATTGAGAAGAGCTTCGATGAACGGTTGGGGGTCCAAGATGGGGGAGTCGTCGGCAGACGTGAATACGCCTGTATGATTGCCGTCGAGACGAACGGTCTTACCGCCGAGTGCGCGCCAGGCGGCGGCTTCGAGTTCGATGGCGGGCTCGCCTTCGTAGGTTGCCTTGCCGCAGATTCCCAGAATCGCTGCCGCGGCATCAAAGAGACGCCCCACGCTGCTGGTACGCGGGCTGTTGATGCCGCGCTCGATCATGGTGGCTGTCACGCTGCGCGTTTGCTCGTCGAGGCCGTCCAAAAGCCGAGCGGCACCCGGGTGTTCAAGCAGGCCGAGCTCGCTCAGCAGGGCAAAGGCATTACGCCGGGAATCGCGCACGGATGCGGCACCGCCTGGCAGCGCCCAGGTGCGCAGGTGCGCGGCGCGTTCAAAATCGGCAAGGCCGGCAACAAGAAACTCGCCGCCCCAAATGGTCCCATCGGTGCCGGCGCCGGTGCCGTCAAAGGCGATGCCAAGGACGCGCGCGTCGGTTGTAAGCTGGCCCGCGGCGATAGCCTCGGCCATTACGCTCGCGATATGCGCATGATGGTGCTGCGCCTCGACGAGCGGCAGATTGCATTTTCGCGCCTGTTCGCGTGCCCACTGGCTCGATAGATAGCTGGGGTGTAAATCGCAGGCCAAGGCGGCGGGCGCCAAGTCAAAGAGATCTTCCAAGCGCGTGCGCGCGGCGCTCCAGGCATCGAAGGTCTCGCCGTTTTCGACATCGCCGATATGCTGCGACACAAAACAGGCCGCCTCGCCGTTCGGATCCTCGCGTGTGAATGCGATCGTTGCCTTTTGCTGTGGGCCGCAGGCGAGCACACAGGACGGAGCGTCGTCGAGCGCCGGCAGCGGCAACGGCCGAGGCGCATATCCGCGAGCGCGGCGCACGGGCATGACGGTGCCGTCGACCACACGTACCACGGAATCATCGTAGCGTGAGAGGATCGCGCGGTCGTTGCCGAGCAACGCGTCGGCAATGCCGGCGGCAACGAGGTGTTCCCAAGCAAGGCCGTCATCAGTTTCGATAGGTTCCTCGCTCAGGTTTCCGCTGGTCATGACCAGCGAGTGCATGCCATGCGACGCGGCAGCTGCAAGCAGCAGATGTTGAAGCGGTGTATAGGGGAGCATGACGCCGAGCTCGGGTAGATCGTGCGCGACGGATGGCGCGAGTGTAGGGGCGTCGGGGGAATCTCCCTCGCCAACAGCACGCCGGCGCAACAGCACGATGGGGCGGATGCTGCCGGCTAGCAAGCCGCGCTCGGCATCATCGACGTGGCACAGGCGTTCAGCATCGGCAAGGCTGCGCACCATAACGGCAAGCGGCTTGTTGCTGCGGCGCTTGCGACGGCGCAGCTCGACCACCGCCTGCTCATTGGCGGCGTCGCAGGCCAGATGGAATCCGCCCAGGCCCTTGATGGCGACGATACCGCCGCTGGCCAGCAGTTCGACACAGCGGTCAATAATGGCATCGCTGGTTTCGCGCGTGCTGCCGACGGCTGGCGTCGCCCCTGAGCCCCCGAGCTCCATGTCGCCCGCCGCCTCGCGCCAGGTAATATGTGGCCCGCAGTCAAAGCAGGCATCGGGCTGCGCATGAAAGCGCCGGTCAAGCGGGTCGCCATACTCTGCGGCGCACTCGGGGCACATGGGAAAGCAATCCATCGACGTGGCCGCTCGGTCATAAGGCAGCGACCGGATGATGGTAAAGCGCGGCCCGCAGTTGGTGCAGTTGATAAAGGGGTAGTGATAGCGTCGATCGGCGGGGTCGAACAGTTCGCGCAGGCAGTCGTCACAGGTGGCGATATCGGGGGAGATGAGCGTCGTGTGGGCAGTTTGATCCTGCGACGTCACAATGCGAAAGGCCTGCTCATCGTCGGCATCCCAAACGTCGGGCTCCAGGTCCGCAACCTCGACATGCTCAACGCGGGCCGCGGCAGGCGCGTGCTCCGACAGCGCGGCGACAAAGCCGTCGAGTGCCTCGACCGAAGCATGCGCCTCGATGTGCACGCCATCGCCCGCGTTGAGCACCCAGCCGCAAATGCCATGCGCCATAGCCTCGCGATACACAAATGGCCGCATGCCAACGCCCTGCACAATGCCCGTCACATGAATATGCACATGCCGCATGTGGCTCCCCTTCATTGAAGTGTGTGCTGTTAGAGCCCCAGGCTTTGCTTGGTGGCGGCGCAGGTGAGCTCGCCGTGCTTAACGCCGCGCAGCCCCAGCAGACGGTCCGCCAGCTCGTAGACGCGTTTGCCGCGACCCTTGAGCGCCAGAATCTCCAGGCAGTTATGATGGTCCAGATGCACGTGCATGGTCGAGACAATCTCGTCGGTGTAGTCGTGCTGCACCTCGTCCAGGCGGCGCGTCAGATCGCCGGTATGGTGGTCATAGATCATGGTGAGCGAACCGATGACCTGCTCGTCGGGCGTGCGCATCTGCTCCTTGGCGATCGAGGCGCGAATCAGATCGCGTACGGCTTCGGAACGGTTGGCCACGTCACCGCGGCGCGCGATCTGCTCGTCAAAGCGGCGCAGCAGGTCGTCGGGCGCGGTGACCGAAAAGCGGACCAGCTCGGAGCTGGAGCCGCTGCAGCGGCAGCTCGCATCGCCAGTCGGCCCGTGCGAATGCTCGTGCTCGTGATCGCAGACGTGCTCGTGCTCGGCCACGTTACACCAGTTTCACAGAGCCGACGGAGTTATGATCTGCCTCGATGGCCTCCTCGTAGCCCTCGAGCGCATCGTGCGCCTCGTGCAGCGCAGACATGGCGGCCTCGAGCTTGGCGCCAATGCGCTCCATGTCAAAGTTCTCGGTCGCATGCAGCAGCTGATGGCTCCACTCGTGAGCGAGCTCAATGGTGTCGTCGACCTGCTTGACGCTCATGGCAAGCTGGCTCATGTTCATTCCGACGTCATGCATGGGAATCTCCTTTTGTACGGGGCGATATGGTGGTTCAGATTCTACTACGCCCGCCTTGGGCGCCGTCGCATAAGAAAACGGGCGCGAGTCCGTCTGACCCGCACCCGTTCACTGGGGGCTGTTTGTGTCTACCATACTATCCGTGGTCGCATGCCTTGCGTTTGGCACTCCGGCGAGCGGTGCGAAACCGCTCATGGACGGCAGACAGGTAACAAGCGTATTACAGATGCTTCTCCAGCAGTGCCTGAAGTCTTGCCTTGGGTAAGGCGCCGACAGAGCGGTCGACTTCCTCGCCGTTCTTAAAGACGATCAGCGTGGGGATGCTCATGACGCCAAACTTCATGGCCAGGTCCTGGTTGTCATCGACGTTGCACTTGGCCACGGCAATCTTGCCGGCCAGCTCGTCGGCAACCTCGTCTACGATGGGCGAGAGCGAGCGGCAGGGGCCGCACCACGGGGCCCAAAAATCAACCAGTACGGGCAGGCTATCGTTGACGACAGCGTCGAAATTCTCGGGGGTAATCTGCTTGATGTCAGCCATGGTGACCTCCATAATGTGACGCGGCTCGGCCGCGTAAAACTCAGTACGACCGTGCTTATACCCAGCGGCTCGTAAAGCAACCACTCGCAGGCGGCTCTTTTATATAATGGTGGGCACGCAAACGATTGGAGAGCGCATGCCCACGTCACAAAGCCAGAAAAAAGAAGCCATCGCCCAGGCGACCGAGCAGGAGCTCGCATCGCTCGCGGGTCGCGGTGTGCGCATCTCGGGCAACGCGTGCTCGCCGATTGTGCTGGTCAAAGGCGATTTGGATGAAGCCGAGTGCTCGGGCGGCGAGCTGGCTGCCGGCGCGGATGGCGCCGCGTTGCGCAAGGCGCTCGGCGCCATCGGATATGCCCCCGAGGATTTCTGCGTGCTGGCAAGCGTCGCCGGCGCGGGCGACGGAGCGGTCGCGGCGGGCGAGGCCCTGCCGTGCGAGCTGTTCCGTGAGGCGCTGGAGACCTTGGACCCCGAGGCGGTGCTGCTGCTGGACAACAGTGCGGCCGATGTCATGCGCGAGACCTATGCCGATATGCTTGTGGCAATTGATGACTTTGACACCGCCATGCTCAAGCCCGGCCTGGTCGCCCATGTGCAGGGGCGCCGCGTGCTGGCACTCGACGGTTTTGAGGCGGCGCTCACCGACAAGGCCGCCAAGCAGCGCATGTGGGCCTACATTAAGCAGCTGACCCCGGCAGCTGCACCGCTGTAGCGAGGCTGGCGGCAGCCCCTACATCACGGCGCGCAGCTCAAACCGGTCGCCATTAATGCGGAACTGGCAGTTGCCGTTCATGCGCTCGACGGCAAGCTTAATGCTCTTGGTGCCAAAGCCGTGCCCAGTGTGCTGAGCCACGGGCATGCCGTCGACCATGTGCGGCGCACGGCCAAACGTGTTGGAAACCAGCAATAGAAGCTGACCGTCTTCGTAGCGAAGGTCCAGGTCGACAAATCGCTTGCCTTCGGGGGCGGCGCTCGCCGCGGCGATGGCATTGTCCAGGGCGTTCGATACCACACTGAACAGATCGACATCGCCCACGTGGACGGTTTCGGGCACGGCGGCGCGCAGCTCGGCGGTGATGCCGTGCGCGTTGATGTCCGCGGAAAGCGACGAGAGCGCAATGTTGACCGTTTCGTTGGCGCAGTAGCGGCGCACGGCGGTGCGGTCGTTGGTCTCGCAGAGCGCGTCGATGCGCTCGAGCGCCTCATCGGTGTGACCCTCTTCGATCAGGGCCGCTAGACCGCGCAGGTAGTGGCGCATGTCGTGACGGAGAACCGAGAGCTCGCGTCCGGACTGGCGCCAGGCTTCGAGCTCTTTGATGGCCGCGCTGTCGCGGGTCGCGAGCATCCAGCGCTCGCGCTCGGCGATTTCCTTTGCCTCGTATTCGCGCAGGTAGACGGCAAGAAACATAAGGTAGAAGGCACAGAGGGCGAACGCCAAAAACTCAACGGTTACCACCGAGCCCGAGTGGAAGAGCGTGGTATAGACGTTGGTGGCGTAGTCGAAGATGTAGTAGACGAGTGGCAGGATGAGCAGAATCTCCAGCTCGGTGGGGCTTTTGATCGCCAGGCGCGGACCGATGTCTCTGGCCCAATGCAGCAGGATCGCAAAGACGCCGAGCGTGGTGATGATGCGCGCCGCGTAGTACGCGACCTGCGAATCGGTGGCGGCGAATGCGGCGATGCCCATCCAGTTGCTAAACTGGCAGCTCAGGTATGCGCTGGTAACGCCCAGGATGGCGAGCAGCGGACTCAGGCGATAGCGTACGCACAGGTAGACGACAAGCGGCAGATGCACGACGAGCGGATAGGCCTGTCGGGCGAAAAGCTCGCCGCCGACGGCATTGGCGAGGCCGAATGCACATCCGGTTGCGGCGCCGACCCCCACCAGTTCGAGCGAATGGCGGCGGTTGATCTCGACACCGCACAGCGCCGCCGAGGCAAAGACGCCAAAGAGCAACGTCGTCGCATGGTGGATTGCCCAAAGTACCAGTTCTGCCGAGGAAAGCATCAGCGTCTCCCGCCCTCGAACCGCACCGCAAAGTAGGCGTCTTGGAATCCCTGCTTGCAGCTGCGCGCGAGCGGTATGCACGCGCCCGAGCGCATGACGATTTCCGTGCGATTGAAGTGGTCGATGTTGCGCAGATTGACCTGGTAGCTGCGGTGGCACTTAAAGAAGGTCGCGTTTTGGGCCAGTCGGTCCTTGATGCTGCGGAACGGCTCGAGCGCCTCGATATCGCGGCCATCGCGCAGGTGGAAGACCACGTGCTTGTTGCGAGCCTCGGCATATTCGATATCGGATAGGCGCAGGGCATGGTAGCCAAAGGACGTCTTGATGACGAGCTCGTCGATCGTTGCCGGACGCAGGCTCGACAGCTCGTCGAGCAGTTGCGCCACGCGCTCGTAGGTCACGGGTTTGAGCAGGTAGTCGAAGGCGCGGACCTCGTAGGACTCAAGCGCGAACTCGGGCGATGAGGTCAGAAATACCAAGCGCACGGCGGTATCGGATTGGCGCAGCTCGCGGGCGGTGTCCATGCCGTTGACGAGCGGCATGATCATGTCGAGCATGATAATGTCGGCGCGCGATGCAGCATGGCGTGCCAGCAGGTCCTCGCCGCGCGTAACGAGTGCAACATCGACCGCCGTACCCGTCTCGGCCGACCAGCGGTTGATCATGCGGTGCAGGTTATCTAGAAAGGCGACGTCGTCGTCGCAGGCGATGATTCTGAGCATATTGGCCCCCCCCTTAGTACCTCGATTTTGCCACATCGTGCACGCGCCGCCCGCGGGGGTGCGTTCCGTTTGCGCCCCACGGTACGCAACTCGCGCCGAGCGGCAGGGTGTCAAAACATGTGGTTGCACAATACCAGGTGGATATATATGCCAATTTGAGCTGGCGGCTGGCGAGGGACCATGCCGGCCGCCAGCGCCAAGCGATATCGGACATCGCGAAAGCATAGGGGTAAGGGAGCTGAACGATGAGGAAGAAGATGGGGATGCGCGCTGCGTTGACGCGTCTGCTGGGTATCGCAACCGTGGCATGCGCACTCGTGGCGACGCCGGCCGTGGCAAACGCCGAGACGCAGGTCATGCCCGACGGGGTGAGGGCGGAGGTGCTGTCGCTTAAGCAGGCCAACAACGAACCCGTCCAAATCACCGAGCCGGGCAGTTACGTACTTAAGACGGCTGAGGGTGAGGTCACGCCATCTTCGGGTTACACCATCGACGCGCCGGGTGCGTCTCGGATTAATCCTGTGAGGATCTACATCGATGGTACGGTCTACGTGAACGATAAGACTAACTGGCGGGTTGAGCAAACTCGATGGCTGTTCAACATCAAACAGGGTAGCAATATCGAGTTCATCGGTGTCAACGATCCGTGCGTCAGCTTCCATAGAAACCAGAAGCAATTTGAGTCCGTGAGTGGTTTTTTGACCGACCGCTATTACGAAAGCGGTTACAAGAAGGCGACGGGCGATATCTCAGTTAGCCTGGGGGTTGGCGACGGCTCGCAGAACTTCATTCTCTCGTACGGCGACAAGTACGACCAAAAGGTGCCTGCGATTTCCCTGGGTAGCACCGAGGGCAAGTTAACCGCCAAGTTCGAAAAAATGAAGAT
The DNA here is from genome assembly GCA_905216105.1 of uncultured bacterium. Taxonomy (GTDB): domain Bacteria; phylum Actinomycetota; class Coriobacteriia; order Coriobacteriales; family Coriobacteriaceae; genus Collinsella. The sequence goes on from CAJMSG010000008.1 coordinate 16,359, forward strand.
CCAAGGCTATGTTGGCAAATCGGGCGCAGTGGCGGGCAACGCCCAAGAGTATGCCGTTCCTGTACATCTCTTCCGTGAGGGCAGGGATACGACTGGCGGCAATACCAACTCCTTCGCGGCGACTTTTACCGACTGCGTGTTCTACGATACGTCTGGAGACTTCAATGGTGCTGTTTCTGTCGATGGCAACAGCAGCTTCAAGATGCCCAAAGACGGAAGCGCTGTCGCAAAATTGACGGCGACGTTCAACAATTGCAGCTTCAGTGGGCATAATGAATCCGGCAATGGGGGAAGCTTGGGCGTCAGACAGACGAACAAGAGCTATACGTCGGTCGAAGCGTCTCGTTATTATGCTAACTCCTCTATTCTTAATACTTATGCTGTCGCCGGCGTGATGGGCGTCACCAACGCTACGGTCAACCTCAACAGCTGCACGATGAACAACTTCCACAGCACGCGTTCGAGCTCCACTGACAATACTTTGACGGTTGATGCCCTCAATATTGCACGAAGCGCTTGCTGCAACATAAGTGGCGGCGATATTTCTCGCTATGGTGCGCGTGGCAATACGTGCGTGGTGTATGCTGCTGGAACCCTTACCCTTAGCGGGTCGCCGACTATCGCGAGCTTTTGGAAGAACAGCCATGCCGGAGATACAACGACAGGCGACGGATATACCGAGGCAGATATCGCTACGGGAATCGCCAAGAGCTTGTATATCCCTAAGAAAAAGAGCTCCGATGCCACGGCTCCTGCGCTGAATCTTGCGTCTGATCTCTCCGTGCGCGGAGGCGATAACCATGTTTGGATCTCGATTGAAGAGACCGCGGACAGCAATGGTGTAAAGTCGCGTGTCCTTGGCACCTGCGAATCCAACAAGATCGAAGGCGTAGTGCCAGACGGTTCGTCCAAGAACGATGACAACTCCGATAAATACGAGATCGTGAACCTTAACGGCGACCTCACCTTCCGCGAGACCATCCACCAGCACAAGTGGAACGTTGAAGCTGACGGTTTGGGCGTTCGTGCATCGTGCGTGGGTCCGTTCCGCAACAGCGAGTGCGAATATGGCAAGGACGAGAACGGCGAGCCCAAAAAGTACCTGAGGGCCACGTACAAGCTCTCCATGTCCAAGGCAACGAGCTCTCAGAGCACTGAGCTTGTCTATGACGGTTGCCCGGTCAAGATTGCTTTGAATAAGGACGGCGCGTGGAATCTGGAGCAGATGGGCGTAACGGCCAGCGATGAATTCACGTGGTATCAGTGCAAGTCCCAGGCGGACGCCGAGGCATATAAAAACGGTACCAAGCTCAAGGGCGCCCCGACGGACGCCGGCTACTACTATGTCGTTACGAGCTTTAAGACTGCCTCTGGTCAGACGCTCGAGGGCAAGAAGTCTTTTGAGATTTCGCAGCGTCGCTTGGTCAAGAATCAATCCTACAAGTTCACCCTTAAAGACGGCGGCAAGGGCGCGGGCAAGTATGCCTATGACGGCAAGGAACATCAGCCTGTCGTTGAAAGTGCAAAGTTCAAGAACGGTGCCGGCGAGTGGGTCGATCTCGTTGAGGGCAAGGATTACGTGCTCGACGCTCGAAGTGAATCCGGACTGAAGCAGACCGAGCCAGGGCAATACGAGTGCATTGTCATCGGTAAGGGCAACTTTACGACCGATGGCGGCACCACAAGTGTTCTGACGCTCAAATGGGAGATCGTTGACGCTTCGCGCTTTGACCTCGAGGTCGCTGGCTTCGATGGTACCTATGATGGCGACGAGCACGGCATTACGGTCAACGTTAAGAATGACCCCGTTCCGGCGGATATGAAAATTGAGTACCGTGAAGACGGCGGTGATTGGACGACGAAAAAGCCGACCTATCGCAATGCGGCCGAGTACACGACATCCTATCGTGTGACGGCTTCTGACTACCTGACCGTTACGGGCAAAGCGACCGTGAAGATTTCCAAGGCCGATCAGGACGCGCCGGCTGACCTCGTGGGCAATAATTGGACTACGTGCAACAGCAAGGACGGCTCTATCTCGGGTGTGACCAAGGCGATGGAATACCGTCGCGGGTCGAGTGGGGATTACCAGAAGATAACGTCTGACGGTAAACTGACCGGGCTTACGAAGTCGGGAACGTATTACGTCCGCTATGCCGAGGATAACAACCACAATGCGTCGGCCGATGCCGAGGTCAAGATCGAGCCGGGGCCCCATGCTGTTGCCGACAATGCTGCTTGGAAGCCGAATGGCGAAGGTAGCCACGTTAAGCTCTGCAAGTACTGCAAGGCGGAGCGGGAGCGCCAGCCCTGCAGGTGGAAATATGAGATCGTTACGCCCGCCACGCCCGAGGCCGATGGTGTTCGTCAAAAGGTCTGCAGGGTTTGCAACGGCAAATGGGATGAAGAGCCCTATACCTACGTGGACACTTACGCCCCCACCATTTATGACCTCTGGGTAGATAAGGCCTACTGCGAGATCGTTTCGTTTGACGTGTTCGATGACCGCGACGAGACGGTGACGGTTACCGATAACGGCAAGGAGCTCACGGCTGGCAAGGACGGAAAGTACACGGCTAAGGCTGCTGAGGGCGACGCCGGTGCCGAGCATGTAATCGTGGCTACGGACACTGCCGGCAATAAAGAGACCATCACAATTAAGATGTACGCCGAGCATGCGTATAAATGGACGATCGACAAGCAGCCGACGGTTACCGAGACCGGCTCCAAACATGGTACGTGCTCCGTGTGCGGCCATGAGTCGGGCGCGGTAGAGATTCCGGCCCTGGCTGTTAAGGGCTATTCGGGCAAATATGACGGCAAGGACCACTCTGTCGACGCCTCGGCGCTGCCCGAAGGTTCCGTCGTTGAATACAAGGCTGCTGACGGCGGCTGGACGAGCGTTGTGCCCAGCATCAAGGATGCCGGCAGCGTGACGGTCGACTATCGCGTCACGATTGATGGCGCGGCGGTTGAGGGCCAGGTGACACTCGAGGTCACTCCGCTCGCGATCACGGTTTCCGCTTTGGACGCCTCCAAGACGTACGGCGATTCTGATCCCGCGCTGGGTTGGGAGGTCACCAAGGGCAAGCTTGTCAAGGACGAGAGCCTCCAGGGCATCACCGTCTCTCGCGAGGTCGGCGAGGCCGTGCGCAAGGACGGCTACGCCGTGACGGCAGTGCAGTCCGAAGGCGCCAACCCCAACTACAAGATTACGTTCAGGGATGGCACCTTTACGATCGGCAAGCGCGAGCTCGCCGTAACGTGGGACACCACTACTGAGTTCACCTACGACGGCGAGAAGCACTGCCCCCAAGCGAAACTCCACAATGTCATCGAAGGTGACGATGTCTCCGCGTACGTCGACGGCGCCAAGGTCAAAGCCGGCACCTACACGGCGAAAATCACCGAGCTCACGGGCGACGACGCGGGTAACTACAAGCTTCCCGCCGAAGACTTGACGTGCGAGTTCTCCATCAAGAAGGCGCCCCAGGGCGCGCCGAAGGTCCAGGCCACGGCCGAGACTGTGAGCGGCAAGTCCGACGGTAAGATCACGGGCGTCGACGCGAAGATGGAGTGGCGCGCCAAGGACTCTGGCGAGTATCAGGGCGTGCCCGAAGGCGTGACTGAGATTGCGGATTGTGCTGTCGGCACGTACGAGGTGCGCTACCGCGCCGATAGCGACCATGATGCCTCCTCCGCCACCGAGGTTACCGTTAATGCCGGCGGCAAGCTCGTCGTGACGCTGCCTGCCAAGCAGGTCGGCTATACGATCACGGCGAGCCCGGACGAGCTTGACTGGCACGGATCAACCACCCTCACGGTCGGTATCGAGAGCGGCTACTTTGCCGACAACGACTCTTACGCCGTCAAGGTCAACAATGCCGTTGTGACGCCCGACGCGCGTGGTGAGTTCACCGTTCAGAACGCCGAGAGCGACCTCGTCGTCACGGTCGAGGGCGTGCGCAAGCACGAGGCCGTGAACGATGAGTGGCTCTCCGACGACAGCACGCACTGGCATGAGTGCACCTGCGGAGACAGGATCGACGAGGCCAAGCACGACTTTGAGTGGGTCGTCGTCAAGGCCCCCACGGCAACCGAGAAGGGATCCAAGCAACAGAAGTGCAAGGTCTGCGGTCACAAGCTGGCCGAGGTCGAGATTCCGGCTGCCGCCATCGTTGGCTACTCCGACGAGTACGACGGCGACTATCACACGGTTGATGCGACGAGTCTGCCCAAGGGCGCAACGGCAAAGTACAGCACTGACGGCAAGAACTGGTCCCCCGAGGCCCCCAAGATCCGCGACGTTGGCAAGCTGGCCGTTGCCTACCAGGTGACGATTGACGGTGCGACCGCCGAGAGTGAGGTCACGCTCGAGGTCAAGCCGCGCGCGATCACGGTCACCGCCCAGGATGCCTCCAAGACGTACGGCGAGGCCGACCCCGTGTTTACGTGGGCGATCACAACCGGCGAGCTTGTCGAGGGCGAGAGCCTCCAGGGTATTGAGATCGAGCGCGAAGATGACGACAACGTGCGCGAGGGCGGCTATGCTCTGCAGCTGACGCAACCCGAGGGTGCAAACCCCAACTACAACATCACGTTCGTCGACGGCACGTTCACCATCAACCAGCGTCTGCTCATTGTGACATGGGGCACCACCGAGTTCACCTATGACGGCAAGGAGCACTGCCCTGTGGCCACGCTCGGCAACGTAATCGGCAAGGATGATCTTGGCGCGACCGTCGAGGGCTCTCAGGTCGAGGCCGGCGATTCGTACCAGGCGAACCTCACCGCACTGACGGGCAGGGCCGCGGGCAACTACGCGCTTCCGACTGAGGGCCTGACGTGCGACTTCTCCATCAAGAACGCCGCGCAGGGCGCGCCGGTGGTCCAGGCTGCGGCCGAGACCGTGAGCGGCAAGCGTGACGGCAAGATCACGGGCGTCGACGCGACGATGGAGTGGCGTGCCAAGGATGCTGACGAGTATCAGGCGGTGGACGAGGGCACGGCCGAGCTTACGGGTCTTGCCGCCGGCACGTATGAGGTGCGCTACCAGGCCAAGGCCAACTACGACGCCTCTTCCGCCACCGAGGTTACCGTGGCGGCCGGCCCCAAGCTGGTCGTGACGCTGCCGAGCAATCAGGTGGGCTACGCGCTCAGCTCGACGGCAACCGAGCTCGATTGGCACGGGACTGCAACGCTCACCATGAGCATCGACAGCGCGTATTTTGCGGGTAAGGACTACGCCGTCAAGGTCAACGGCACGTCCGTTAAGCTTTCCGCCAAGGGCACCTATGAGCTCAAGGATGTCGAGGGCGACGTGAATGTGACGGTCGAGGGTGTCCTCAAGCACGAGCCCGACGGCTCTGGCTGGGCACACGACGCTAAGAATCACTGGCATGTCTGCCGCTGCGGTGAGGCCATCGACAAGGCGGAGCACACCTTTGAGTGGGTCGTCGACAGGCCGGCGACGGTCGAGGCCAAGGGCGAGAGGCATCAGGAGTGCGCCGTCTGCCGCGAGAAGGGCAAGACCGAGGAGATAGCGATTCTGAAGCCCGAGATCATCGATGGCAAGGGCCAGACGATGGTGGTCGACGCCGCCAAGGACCTGAGCTTCCGCTCGAGCGCGCCGCTCGCGTTCTTCCAGAAGGTGCTGGTTGACGATAAGGAGGTCGCTGCCGAGAACTACGAGCTCACCGAGGGCTCTACGATCGTGACGCTCAAGGCGAGCTTCCTGAATACGCTCGGCGTGGGCGAGCACAAGCTGAGCGTGGTCTCGGACACGGGCACGGCCGAGACGACCTTTACGGTCGCCGAGGCTGCCAAGCCCGCTCCTGGCCAGACCACTACGACTACTACGACCACGGCTACGACTTCCAAGCCTAAGAAGAAGGCTGGCAAGGAGACGTTGCCTGAGTCCGGCGACAGCACGTATGTCATGGCTGGTGCCGTACTCGCAGCCGGTGTGGCAGCTCTGCTGCTGGCGTGGGCCATGAAGCGCCGCGCTTAACTGCATGCCAGTTCCCAGCGGGTCCGGATCGAGCGATCCGGACCCGCTTCTATGCCCACTGTCCCTTGGACCAGGGCAAAACAACCCCCCTGAATCGTGCGGCGGGTCCATTTTCAACTATCCTCAGCTTGCCAGTTCGAAAATGGACCCGCCGCATGATTGAATCTTTATTTCAACTTTACACCTGGCTTTACAGCTGTCTTGTCAGCTGTAAAGCCAGGTGTCATACTAAAGCCCCAAGATTCGCCAAAAGAGAGGGGCCTTGATGGCACAGAGCGCGAACATGGATGCATCGGAGCTTGCACGCGATATCGCGGCCGGCCTGGCATCGGCAACGACGGCAACGGAGCGCGCGGCACTGGTGCCCGCAGAGCTCGTCGAGGCCATTCAGCAACTTAAGACCCAACGCGACGCGGTGATCCTGGCGCACTATTACGTGGCGCCCGAGGTTCAGGCCGTGGCCGATTTCGTTGGCGACAGCTTTTACCTGGCAAAGCTCGCCAAGAGCTTGCCGCAGCAGACTATCGTGCTGTGCGGCGTGGAGTTTATGGGCGAGAGCGCCAAGCTGCTCAATCCCACTAAGACCGTGCTGCTGCCCGAGCCGGGCGCGGATTGCCCCATGGCTCATATGGTCAAGCGCGAGACGGTCGACGCTGCCCGCGCCGAGTATGGCGACGACCTGGCCGTGGTGTGCTACGTCAACTCGACGGTCGAGATCAAGAGCTGGAGTGACGTGTGCGTTACCAGCTCTAACGCCGTCAAGATCGTCTCCGAGCTGCCGCAGCGGCACATCTTGTTCATTCCCGACCAGAACCTGGGCCGCTTTGTGGCCGAGCAGGTGCCCCAAAAGCACGTCATCCTCAACAACGGCTACTGCCCGCGTCATCACATCATCACCGTCGAGCAGATCGTCGACGCGCAGGAGGCACACCCCGACGCGCTCGTGCTGGCGCACCCTGAGTGCAAGGCCGACGTCCTGGCCGAGGCCGACTACATCGGCTCTACTGCCGGCATCATCAAGTATGCCGAGGAGTCGGACGCCAGCGAGTTCATCATCGTGACGGTCCGCGGCGTGCTCTACGAGCTTGAACGCCGCTGCCAGGGCACCGGCAAGAAGTTCTACTTCCCCGCGGTGCAGCCCACCTGCGTCAACATGGACCTCATCACGCTCGAAAAGCTCGTACGCTGCCTGGAGACTGGCGAGGGCGAGGTTCAGATCGGCGTGTCGGACGAGGCTGCCGACCAGGCCAAACTCACGCTCGACCGCATGCTCGAGTACGCAGCGCGCTAAGCCAATGCGACATGAGGGATGGTCCCTCATGTCGCATTACAAGGGAGAGGATTCCTGTGGAAACCAAACAATACCCCGATATGGAGTGCGACGTTGTCATTGCCGGCTGCGGCGTGGCGGGCCTGTACGCGGCCCTCAACCTGCCGACGAGCACGCGTGTGATCATGCTCTCCAAGGGCGCCGTCGACGAGTGCGATTCGATGCTCGCGCAAGGCGGCATCTGCGTGCTGCCCGAGGGCTCGGACTACGATGCCTTCTTTGAGGACACCATGCACGCCGGCCATTACGAGAACCGCCGCGAGAGCGTCGACATCATGATTCGCTCGAGCCGCTCGGTCATCAACGACCTGCTGGCGATGGGCGTGGACTTTGAACGCACGGCCGACGGCAGTCTCGACTTTACCCGCGAGGGCGCGCACAGCCGTCCGCGCATCGCCTTCCATGCCGATATTACGGGCAAGGAGATCACGACCAAGCTGCTCCAGGCCGTCCGCAAGCTTGACAACGTGCAGATTCTTGAGCACGTGGCCATGACCGACATCCTGACCGGCGAGCGCGACGGCGCCACGGTGTGCACCGGTGTCGTCGCCGTCCCCGTGGACGAGGACGACTCGGTCCGTCCCGCCGACGAGCTGGCAAATGCCGCCGCGGGCGTGCATGCCGGTAAGCCGTTTAAGATCCATGCCCGCCATACGCTGTGGGCAACGGGCGGTATCGGTGGCGTGTACGACCACTCGACCAACTACCCGCAGCTCACCGGTGACGCCTGCTACATCGCGCAGGAGCACGGCATTAAGATGGAGCACCTGGACTACGTGCAGATCCACCCCACAGGTCTGTTCTCGCCGCAGCCGGGTCGTACGTTCCTGATTAGCGAGAGCTGCCGCGGCGAGGGCGCGATTCTGCTCAACGCCGCCGGCGAGCGCTTTACCGACGAGTTGCAGCCGCGCGACGTGGTCGCCGCCGCCATTCGCGAGCAGATGAAGCAGGACGGCACCGAGCACGAGTGGCTGAGCTTTGCCCCCGTCGAGCGCGACGTGGTGACCGGGCACTTTGCCAATATCCGAGCGCGCTGCCTGGAGGACGGCCGCGACATCTTGGACGAGCCCATTCCCGTCACGCCTACGCAGCACTACTTTATGGGCGGCGTGTGGGTCGACAAGGACGGCCGCACCTCCATGCCCGAGCTCTATGCCGCCGGCGAGACAGCATGCAACGGCGTGCATGGCAAGAACCGTCTGGCTTCCAACAGCCTGCTCGAGTCCCTGGTTTGGGGTCGCCGCGCCGCTTGGCGTATGCGCACCGGCGAGTCGTTGGCCGTGGAACAGGCCGGCGAGCCCGCACTTGACGGGTGTCACCGCACCCTGAGCGCCGACACCCTTGCAATCGATGATTTGGCCCGTGCCGCCGGCACGCAGGCCGTGGAGGAGTAGACCATGAATCCCATTACCATGAAGCT
>CAJMSG010000009.1:0-23824 GCA_905216105.1 uncultured bacterium
TCCGTAGCTCAGGGGATAGAGCACCGCTCTCCTAAAGCGGGTGTCGACGGTTCGAATCCGCCCGGGGGCACCAGAGATTTGCCGAGCCCGGTACCACCACGGTGCCGGGCTCTTCTGGTTTAAAGGCCGGATTTGAACCGTCGACACCCGCGTCACCAATTTCCCCGTGGGGGGGGGGAGTTTTCGAATCCGCCCGGGGGCACCAGAAAAGATAACGGCGTCGCGAGAGCGGCGCCGTTTCTGGTTTGTGGGGGCCGCCGTCGGATTCGGACCGTCGACACCCGCGTCACCAATAGTTCGATTGCGATATGAAATAAGAACCCGAGCCCGACGTTCGGTCTTGGAAACCGATGGAAGCAACCATCATGCTTGTCATCGTCGTAACATCTGCGCTATTGCCGAGCAGAACAACATGGCTATCGCGGCGTTTAACACGTCGAGCCTTGAAGCCGTTCGCGTTGCGATTGATGCTGCCGAAGCCACGGGCGATCCCGTCCCCCCGAGTCCATGGTCGAGACCATGGTGAAGTTCTGCGGCCAATCAATCCATGAGATGAGGTTTTGACTTGTTGGGAGGCTCGCTTTGGCGAGCCTCTTTGCGTTTACGTACGGGAGAGCCGACGATGGACAAGACACTAATATATAGGCATCGATGTTCGATATAGGCATCGATGTTCGATATAGGCATCGATGTTCGACAAAAGTTTAAGCGTCACAAAAAGCTCAATTGCATATTATTCTAAAGGTATGCTTAATTAAGTACCTTTAATTGCAGGTATAACCGTTCATCGATTTGTTGCCCAAATTATTAAATGCATATTCGCATTAAATAGAAATAGTTTTATGAATATCAGTAGAATGTAAGCATATCGGTATGCTGCCCAGCTGCTCCGAATTGGGCATCTGAGCTTACGGTTTATACTGCCGCCTCAAAAGATGTTTGCGTTAACACCTCGCTGACCATGGATAACGGCGCTCAGATCCCCAAAACCGTTCGCCGCTCACCGCTCGAGAAGCGGGTTGTTTTTAAGTTACAAGTAAAGCGTGTTTTTAGTATCAGTCCACTCTGTGTCGAGGCTGCGCAGGGTGCGCTTGCGCAACGCGTGGACGAGCAAGCCGCAATAGACAACGGTCCTCTTTGCGGAGCTTTAGAAAGGGGCGCTGCTGCCATGGTAAGTAACGGTCGTGTAGTTAGGTGGGCACGGGGGGCGGTGTGCGCGGCGGCATTTGCTGCGGCTGCGTTCACCCTTCCCGTAGCCCAGGCGTGGGCAGCGGGCGATGTTTCGCCCGAGTTGCGCTCGCAGACGCAGACTCAGATGAGTTCTGCGCCCGAGATCGCTTATGTGAGTAACGTGAGCGATCCGTCTCAACGTACGGTTTCGTTTAACGACAACTGGAAATTCAACCTGGGCGACGCCAGCGGCGCTCAGGCCGGCTCTTTCGATGACTCGTCGTGGCAGTACGTCACGCTTCCGCATGACTACAGCATCGATCAGGACTATGCGTCCAACCTCGAGGCCGAGAGCGCCTATAAGCCGGGCGGTATCGGCTGGTATCGCAAGAGCTTCTTTCTCGATAGCACTCTTGCGGGCAAGCTGATTCGCATCGATTTCGATGGTGTCTACATGGATGCCACCGTTTGGGTCAACGGTACCGAGCTGGGCAACCATCCGTATGGCTACACGCCCTTCTCGTTCGACCTCACCCCGTACCTCAAGACGGGCGAGGAGAATACCATCGCCGTCAAGGTCAACCATCAGGTTCCTTCCAGCCGTTGGTATTCTGGCTCGGGCATCGGTCGCAATGTCGACCTCGTGGTGACCGACAAGGTTTCTGTGACCAGAGACGGCGTCCACGTGAGCGCTCCTCAGCTCCAGAGCGAGAACGGTGGCAACGTGACCACCAAGCTCTCGTCCACCATTGTTAATAATGGTGACAAGGACGCTAACGTGACGCTCGTGCAGACCATCTTCCCTAAGGGTGGCAAGGTCGAACAGGCCATCGGCACTGTGACTACCGACGCTCAGGCTGTTGCCGCAGGCGAGTCCAAGACTATCGAGTCTCAGATCAGTGCTGCCAACCCGAGCCTTTGGTCCACCGAGTCCCCCAACCTCTACACGGTTCGCACCGATGTCAAGGTTGATGACAAGGTCGTTGACACGTATGACACCGTGTTCGGTTACCGCTGGTTTAACTACGATGTCACCAACGGCTTTTCCCTTAACGGCAAGAATGTCAAGCTCAAGGGCGTCTGCATGCACCACGATCAGGGCGCCCTGGGTTCCGTCGATAGCCGTGCGGCTGTCGAGCGCCAGGTGCGTATCCTGAAGGAGATGGGCTGCAACTCCATCCGCACGTCTCACAACACGCCGTCTCGCGTGCTCGTTGAGGTGTGCGAGGAGCAGGGTATCCTGCTCGACGAGGAGATCTTCGACGGCTGGACCGATGCGAAGAACGGCAACAGCTTCGACTACGCTCGTTTCTTCAATAAGAAGGTCGGCGACTCCAAGATTATCGGCGCCAAGTCCGATCAGGTCTGGGCCGAGTTCGATCTTAAGGCGACCATCGCCCGTGACTTTAACTCTCCCTCGGTCATTATGTGGTCCGTGGGTAACGAGATGATCACCGGCGGCACCAAGCCGTTTGACGAGACTGCTCAGCTCAACCTTATCAAGTGGACCAAAGAGGCCGACACCTCTCGTCCCGTGACGCTTGGCGACAACCAGCTCAAGGGTGGCTCGTGGAATTATCATCCCGACAACCTCGCCAACGCTGGTGGTCTGATCGGTATCAATTACGCCGACGGCAGCAGGTACGATCAGCTGCACGCCAACAACCCGTCTTGGAAGTTCTACGGTTCTGAGACCGTCTCGTCCGTTAACAGCCGTGGCGTTTATAACACGCTCGGCAGCATGGCCGATGCGGGCGGACACCAGCTCACCTCCTATGACACGTCTTACGTGAGCTGGGGCCACACGGCTTCCCAGGCATGGTATGACACCATCACTCGCGACTTTGTTGCCGGTGAGTATGTCTGGACCGGCTTCGACTACCTGGGCGAGCCCACCCCGTGGAACGGCGTTACTGCCGGCGTCCAGGGTGGCGACTGGAGCATCGCGCCGAAGAACTCCTACTTTGGCATCATCGATACCGCCGGTCTGCCCAAGGATACGTTCTATCTGTATCAGAGCCAGTGGAACGACAGCCTGCACACGCTGCATATCCTTCCTGCTTGGAAGAGCGGCATGGTCACGAAGGACAACAGCGGCAAGGTCAAGGTCGTTGTCTACACCGACGCCGCCGGCGTTGAGCTCTTCTTTACGCCTAAGGGCTCCACGACTCCGCAGTCGCTGGGCAAGAAGACGTTTACCAAGAAGACCACCGCTGCTGGCTACACCTATCAGATCTATGAGGGTGAGGGCAAGAGCGGTAAGACGGCCGAGAACCTCTGGCTCAGCTGGAATGTTCCGTATGCCGATGGCACCATTACCGCCAAGGCCTATGACGAGAGCGGTCACGTTGTCTCGACCGAGAACTGGGATGGCCGTCAGAGCGTGACGACCACCGGTGCTGCCGCCAAGCTCGACGCTTCGGTCGATCGTGCCGATCTTTCTGGCAAGGGCGACCTGGCTTATGTCACCGTGAGCGTCAAGGACCAGAACGGCAACATCGTTCCCGATGCCAAGAACAACGTGAAGTTTAAGGTCAGTGGCGCAGGCGAGCTCGCCGGTATCGACAACGGTAGCTCCCCCGACCATCAGTCCTACCGCGACAACAACCGCAACGCCTGGGCTGGTCAGCTGGTGGGCATTGTGCGTTCCAACGGCAAGGGTGGCGACATCACCGTTACCGTGACTGCTGACGGTCTCGCTTCCAAGACGGTGACGATCTCCTCTACGGGTTCCAGCGATCCTGCTGCTCCCAAGTCGATTTCGAGCCTGCTCTACTCCCGTTTCTACTATGTAAAGACGGGCAGCGAGCTTTCCCTGCCCAAGCAGGTTGACGTCAACTACTCTGACGGCACGTCCGAGAAGAAGAACGTTGCCTGGGACAACATCAACAAGGACGCTCTCTCCAAGCCTGGCACCTTCCAGGTTTCCGGCGAGGTCGAGGGTGCCAAGGTCTCTTGCACCGTAACCGTGCTTGATGAGGTCGCGGCGCTTCTGAACTATTCGGCCACCACTCCGGTTGGTACCGTCGCATCGCTTCCCGATGCGCGTCCTGCCGCTATGGCCGACGGCACCGTCCTTAATGCGAGCTTCCCCGTTAAGTGGGAGACTCCGGCCGAGGATGCCTACAACAAGGCCGGCACGGTGACCGTCAAGGGCACCGCCAATGTCTTTGGTAAGGACCTGACTGTTACCGCTACGATTCGCGTTCAGAACGAGAAAGTGACCATCGGTGACAACGTCGCTAACTGCGGCGCTCTCATGAGCGTCACGCAGAGCGTGCCCGAGAACAAGCAGTCCGACTCCCTGTCTGCTATCAACGATGGCGTGACCGCCTTTACTCCCGGCAAGGGCGACGGCAGCGCAAACACTTCGTGCTGGTCCAACTATACCTATGCACAGGAGGAGGGCAACACCAAGTCGAGCGTAACCTTTAACTACAACACCCAGCAGCGTCTGGGTCGTGCCGTGGTGCACTTCGTCGAGGATTCTTGGTCTGCAAGCTATCCCGATGCCGGCACCACCAAGCTCGAGGTTTCCGAGGACGGCAAGGCATGGCGCGAAGTTGCCACGACCGAGACCATCGGTTCTGCCAACAACCGCGTTAAGCCCTATACCTACGAGTTCGAGCCGACGCTCGCTACGTTTGTGAGGTTCACCTTCACCAACAAGAACGTGACGCTCCCCAACGCCAAGCCCTGCACCTGCATCACCGAGATTCAGCTGTTTGAGGCCAAGGGCAGCTTCGACACCAATACCGGGGCTGCGCTCGATAGCCTGACGGTCAATGGCAAGAAGCTCAGCGCCAGCAACCTCGAGAAGGGTAGCTACTCCACTGCCGCCCTCTTTGCGACGGTTGAGGCCGTTCCGGCCAAGAACACCGCCGTTACCGTGCTGCCGGCTCACGACAACAAGATCAACATCATCCTTGAGTCCGAAGACCACGCTACGCGCAAGACCTTTGTCATCAACCTGGCTGCTGACAGCAGCTCGAGCGTGCTGCCCGACGACAACGATGAGCGCGACGTTCCCAATGAGGACATCAAGAACAAGGCTGCTGGCAGCGAGTTGAACCCCGCTTCTGGCAACGAGGGTCCCGTCGAGTTTGCGTTCGATAAGAACAACGCCACGTACTTCCATACCAATTGGAGGAACGGCTTTAAGCCCAGCGCCGATCAGCTGTGGGTCTCTATGGAGCTCAAGGAGGCCACGAGCGTCGAGGCACTGCGCTACCTGCCGCGTAACTCCGGTGGCGACGGCGGCTACAACGGCATCGTTACCGATTACGAGATTCAGTATCGCGAGAACGAGTCCGACGAGTGGAAGACCATTTCCACTGGTCACTGGAAGGGCTACAAGGACGAGGGCTTTGAGATGGGCTGGCGTGTTGCTCAGTTCGATCACCCCGTCACGGCTAAGTACTTCCGCTTTAAGGCCAACGGCACCCAGGCTGCCAGCGGCGACAATGAGCACATGAGTGCCGCCGAGATCCGCCTGCGCAAGACGAGCCCGGCTACCGAGATCAAGGCCGAGCAGGTTGCTGCTGCTGATGCCCTTGAGGTCGCGAACATCAACGACGAAGAGGACATCAAGGCTCAGATCGCCAAGACGGTCGAGGTTACGGTCGACGGCGAGAAGCTCACCTATGGCCTGGACTACAAGCTTGGCTTTGAGATGGGCGACGTGAGCGAGAACGGCCGTCAGGTCACCGTTACCGTGACCGGCATCGAGGACTACACGGGTTCTGTCGATAAGGTCGTAAACGTTACCGAGACCAAGCCGACGCTCGAGGGCATTGCGGTGAACGCCGATGCCGCCAAGCGCGCTTACACCGAGGGCGACAAGCTCGACCCGACCGGCCTGGTTCTGACGCTGTCCTACAGCAATGGCACCACGGACCAGGTTGAGTACAGCGAGTCGACCAAGAACGACTTTACGTTCAATCCGAGTCTGGACACGGAGCTGACGGAGAATGGCAACCTTGAGGTGACCGTTACCTATGGTGGCAAGTCCAACAGCTACGTCGTTACCGTAAGCAAGAAGGCTCCGACCAAGCCGGACAAGCCCAACCCCGATCAGCCTAAGCCGGAGCAGCCCGGTGGCGGTAACCAGGGTGGCAACGGCAACCAGGGCAACACCGGTAATACCGGAAACAAGCCCGATGCATCTACCAAGCCCAGTGCCTCCGGCAAGCCCGGTAAGGGCAACGGAGTCATGCCCGGCACGGGCGACTCCACGCTGATCGCAGTTGCGATGGCTGGCTTTGCTGGCGTGGCGGCTATCGCTTGGGGCATCGTTGCCCGCAAGCGCCGTCAGAACTAGCGCGCCCTGATAGACGCGCCCCTTATAAGGAGGGGCGCGTCATCGTGCGTCAGGGCACTTCATCTATTTTGTAAGACATAAAGACAGGAAGGGAACGTGAGTATGACGGCACATAAGACCAAACTGCTTTGGCGTGTAACCGCCACGATTGCCTGCGTGTTTGCAATCGTGTTGGCGTCTTCGCTGCTCTATGCTCGACCTGCTGTGGCGGCTGAGGCAAATCTTGCCCTCAATAAAACCGCTGTAGCGGATAGCGAGGAGGCGAATTCGGTTCGTGCGGCCCTGGCCGTTGACGGCAACGACTCCACGCGTTGGGGTAGTGCCGAGGATAACGCCGGTGGCGCCCATTGGATTTATGTCGACCTCGGGTCTTCCAAGACCGTAAAGAGGGCGACGATCAAGTGGGAGTCCTACAAGGCAACTGGCTATAAACTTCAGTATGCGACGGGCAATACTGCCCCCGCCGCCAATAGCGCCGACTGGAAAGACGTCCACACGTCTACCAATCGCCCGGCATCGCTTACCGATGCCATTACGTTTAACGCCCCCGTGACGGGACGCTTCTTCCGCCTGTACGTTACGGGCTTTACGAGTTCCGATCCCAAGGGCGCTGTTCCCGAGTGGCCCACCATCGCGGTTAACGAGTTCGAGCTCTACGGCGATGAGACCGCTGCTCCCTCTACCCAGGATCCGCAGCAGAATGTTGCTCGCGGCAAGAACGCTGTCGCTGACGGCCAGGAGGCAAGCACCCTTGGCGCCGCCAAGGCCGTTGATGGCGATACGTCTTCTTCGAGCTCCCGCTGGGCGAGTGCGGTTGACGCTACTGCCTCCCAGGACGGCGGTCCTCACTGGATCTATGTCGATCTGGGCCAGCAGCGCGACGTAAAGTGCGTCCGCGTGTTCTGGGAGCTGCGCAAGGCCAAGGGCTATAAGATTCAGATCGCTAATGGCGCGACCGCTCCGGCTGCCGATAGCTCTGACTGGCAGACCGTTTACACCAACGACGGTCATCCTGCAAGCAAGACCGACCTGATTACCCTTGACCAGGTGCATCAGGCCCGCTTTGTCCGTCTGTATATCGATCACAACACCTATGCCGACCCCGATGGCGGTGTCGCATGGGGCAACGTTTCCATCTTTGAGCTCGAGGTCTATGGCGGCACGCCCAAGATGGACATGAACGGCCTGGCCGATGCCATCAAGGTCGAGGCTCCCAAGAAGGGCGATACGCAGCTCAAGGTCACCCTGCCGACCTCCGACGAGTACGACGTCACCTATAACGGTACCGACTACGAGCAGGTTATTGGCGCTCAGGCCGAGGATGGAACCATCCCCATCTATCAACCGATCGTCGATACGCAGGTCAAGGCCTCTTTTAAGGTGACCAAGAAGAGCGACAAGAACACCTATGCGTTCAAGGAAATCCCCGTTACCGTTCCTGGTAAGTTTCAGGTCGAGGCGGGCGATAACGTCGCTCCCGAGGTTCTGCCGCAGCTTCGTGAGTGGAAGGGCCGCTCCGGTTCCTTTGCTCCTACTGCGCAGACGCGCGTTGTTTACGACAACGATGAGTTCAAGACGGCCGCCGACGAGCTGGCCGCCGATTACAAGGACCTGTTTGGCTCCGAGCTTGCCGTCGTAAAGGGCGGCGCCGCCAACGCAGGCGATATCTTCCTGTCCAAGACCACTGACAAGTCCCTTGGTCTTCAGGACGAGGGCTATCTCATGGAGATTGGTGACTCCGTGAGCGTTAAGGCCGAGACCAAGACCGGTGCCTACTGGTCTACCCGTACCATCCTGCAGGCCCTTAAGACCGGTAACGGTTCTATCCCGCAGGGTGTCACCCGCGATTATCCGCTGTATAAGGTGCGTGGCCTGATTCTCGATGTGGGTCGTAAGACCTTCTCGCTCGACTGGCTCAAGCAGATGAGCAAGCAGCTCTCCTGGTTCAAGCTTAACGACTTCCAGGTCCACCTTTCCGACAACTACATTTGGGTCGAGGAGTATTCTGACGACACCGTTAACACCGCTTACAACGGATTCCGTCTGGAGTCCGACATCAAGAAGGGCGGCAACAACGGTAAGAACAAGGCCGATCTGACGAGTACCGACGTGTGGTACTCCAAGGCCGATTTCCGTGAGTTCATCAAGCACTCGCGTGACCTCGGTGTCAACATCGTCCCCGAGTTCGACATGCCGGCACATTCCCTGGCACTCACCAACGTGCGTCCCGACCTGCGTACGCCTAAGTCCATGACGCATCGCGGCAACGACCACCTTAACCTGGCCGGAAAGTACGATGAGTCCCTGGCCTTTGCGCTTTCCATCTGGGATGAGTACCTTACCGGTTCCAATCCCGTCTTCGACAACCAGACCATGGTTCACATTGGTGCTGACGAGTACGAGGCCGACGGCAACGCGTATCGCAACTTCGTCAACGACCTCTTTAAGCACATGGAGGATTCGGGCCGCACCGCTCGCGTGTGGGGCAGCCTCAGCTGGATCAAGGGTTCCGTTGACGTTCAGGGTAAGGGCGCTGCCGGTCAGCACCGCCAGATGAACCTCTGGAGCAAGGACTGGGCCAAGATGGACGAGATGTACAAGCTCGGCTTTGACCTGATCAACTGCATCGACAGCAGGTACTACATCGTTCCCAACGCCGGTTATTACTTCGATTACCTCAACGACAACACTATCTATAACTCTGCGATCAACAACTACAACAACGTTACGATTCCTGCTGGCGACGAGCAGATGATCGGTGGTGCCTTTGCCGTCTGGAACGACATGTGCGGCAAGAAGGAAAATGGCATCTCCGAGTACGATGTCTACGATCGCATCACCAACTCCGCGGGTCTGTACGCCGCTGCTACCTGGGGTAAGGGCTCTGCCGACGTTTCCGGCGCCAAGGCTACGGCCAAGAAGCTCGGCGACGCCCCCAACACCAACTTTGGTTACAAGACCACGGCCAACGCCGAGGGCACCGTCATGCAGCTTGGCATGGACGATGCCAAGGACGCTTCGGGCAACGGCAACAACCTCAACCTGAAGTCTGCCAAGAACGCCGAGGTCGTCGACGTCGACTTTAAGAAGGCGCTCGAGCTCAAGGGCGGCAAGAGCTATGTCGCGCTGGATTCCGATCTCAAGACCGCTGGTCTTGGTAACGATCTGCGCGTGAAGGTCAAGCGTACCGACGCCACGAGCGACAAGGACCAGATCCTGTTCGAGAGCCCCTATGGCTCCATCAAGGCCGTTCAGGCAAAGACCGGCAAGGTCGGTATTACCCGTGAGAACCGTGATTACTCGTTTAACTACACGCTGCCCATGAACGAGTGGGTCGAGCTTGAGTTTAAGAACGAGGGCATGACCAAGGTTTCGCTGTATGTGAACGGCAAGCTTAAGGAGACCATCGGTCAGGACGGCGGCACCAAGCTCAAGGCTACGTGCATGCTTCCTGTCCAGCGTATCGGTAGCAAGACTGCCGCCTTTACGGGCTACGTCGACGACGTTCGCTTGACGCGCAGCGCTACGTTTGCGACCACCATGGCGCTCGACAACGCCGAGCTCAAGGCACGCTCCGTGCTGGCTGCCGGCGCCGACGATGCCGAGCTCGAGACGCTCGTCGAGCAGGCTCGCGACCTTATCAACCAGGTCAACCCCGATGCCGCCGAGATCGCCAATCTCGCGCAGCAGATCAACGACCGCGTTGCCAACGTCAAGTACAAGCCTGCCGATTACAGCAAGCTCGACGCTTTGCTCGCCGCAATTCCTTCCGATCTGTCTGTCTATACCGACGAGTCCGTTGCGGCACTCACGTCTGCGCGCGATAGCATCCAGCGCGATCTGCCGGTGAACATGCAGGATACGGTTGATGCCTATACGAAGACGCTCACCGAGGCAATTGAGGGTCTCGAGCTTAAGTCTGCAGACAACAACTTCGCTCAGAACGTGACCGCTACAGCCTGCTCCGAGGAGAAGACCGGCGAGACCGCTCCCAACGGTCCTGCTGCGGCTGCCGTCGACGGCGACGAGTCCAGCTTCTGGCACAGCCAGTGGAGCGCTCCCGCCGACAATGACATGCCTCACTGGTTCAACGTTAAGCTTGCTGCTCCCGCCAAGGTGAGCGGTATGGTGTACGTGCCGCGTACCGGTAGCTCCAATGGCCGTTTGACCAAGTACCATGTCGAGGTGAGCACCGACGGTGGTAGCACCTATACGAAGGTTGCCGAGGGTACGCTCGAGTCCAGTGCGGGCGCCAAGAACATTACCTTCGACGAGCCTGTTGCCGGTGCAACCGACGTCAAGCTCTACTTTGACGAGACCGATGGCGACTCTGCCGCAAATAGGAACAAGTTTGCAACCGCTGGCGAAATCCGCGTTCGCGTCATCGACGAGACGGTTGACCTCGATGGCCTGAACGCTCTCATCGAGCAGGCCGAGGGCCTCAACAAGGATTCGTACACTACGGAGACTTGGAAGAAGCTCCAGGCCGCCCTTAAGGATGCCAAGGATGTTGCTGCAGACGAGAACCCCTCGTTTGAGGCTGTGAACGGCGCCAAGGGCAAACTCCGCTCCGCGATGCTGGGCCTGCGTCCCGGCACCCCGGATCCCGTTACTCCCGACCCCGACAAGCCCAATCCGGATAAGCCCAATCCGGATAAGCCGAATCCCGACAAGCCGGGCACCTCTGATGGCGGCAATGGCGGCTCCGGTACCGCTGGGTCTAACAAGGGCGATTCGACTACGGGCAACAAGGGCGATAAGAAGCCTGGCACCCTGGTTAAGACCGGTGATGATCAGGCAATGTACATCGCGGTCGCGGGTGTCGTGGGCCTGCTTGTTGTCGGTGCCGGTGTTGTGCTGTATGTCAAGAACCGTCGTCAATAGAACGAAGTCGAATGAAGACCTGCCTCAAGAAAGGGTTTAAGAGATGAAGAAACGGATGATAGCCAAGCTGCTCGCTGTCATAGCGGTTATGCTTGCCTGCTTGGGCGGCCTGGCTCCGTTTTCGGCCTATGCCGATGATACGGCGGCCGAATATAAGCTGTACCCCACGCCGCACAGCATGGTGTACGGCAACGGTGCGCAGACGCTGCGCAACAAGGCAAGCGTGCTTACAGAGTCCGGCATCGATGCCGATACCATCAGCCGCCTTGATGAAGCTTTGGCGCTGAAGGGCATCAAAGCAAAGAGCGTTGACGCTATTCCTTCCAAGAGCACCGTGACGACGGTTCTTGTGGGCGTCAAGGGTTCCGGCGGCGCGGTTGACACCTATGTTGACCAGCTGGTGCAAGAGGGCAAGCTGTCCTATACGGACGGCCTGTTCGACCACAACGATTCCTATGTCTTGGCTTCGCTTCCGTCTGACGGCAACGAGCCCGACCGCGTTATCGTTTTGGGCAAGACCACCGATGCCGCCTACTATGGACTGACCACGCTTTATCAGATTCTGCAGCAGACTTCCGATGCCAAGCTGCGCACCTTTACCATGTCCGACTATGCGGACGTGGTGACGCGCGGCTTTATCGAGGGCTACTATGGTAATCCTTGGAGCACCGAGGATCGCGTGAACCTGATGCAGTGGGGTGGCTACTACAAGCTCAACGCATATGTCTACGCCCCCAAGGATGACCCCAAGCACAATGCCAAGTGGCGTGATCTCTACACCGAGGAAGAGCTGACCGAGAAGATCGAACCGCTTGCAGAGGCCGGCAACACCTCCAAGTGCCGCTTTGTGTTCGCGCTTCATCCGTTTATGCACAACCCCATTACGAACTCTAACTACGACGAGTCCGTGGCTGTTCTCAAGGAAAAATTCACCCAGGTTATGGACCATGGCGTTAGGCAGATTTCCATCCTGGCAGATGACGCCGGCAACCAGGGCAGCGCTCTGTACACCAGGCTTTGCAATGACATGACCGATTGGCTGCACGAGAAGCAGACCGAGAAGAACGCCGACGGATCGCTTAAGTACCCTGGTCTCAAAGACACGCTTATCTTCTGCCCTGTGAACTATATGGGCTGGGGCGAGTCTTGGTATGCCAACCTCCCCAAGAGCGTCCAGGTCATCAACACCGGTGGCCGCGTGTGGGGCAAGGTCGACAATAACTTCACGTCGTCCTTCACCAACAATTCTGGCGTTGCTCCCTTTATGTGGATCAACTGGCCGTGCACCGACAACAGCAAGGACACCCTGTCCATGGGCGGCTATGAGAACGCCCTGGGCACCGATGTCCAGCCCGGCAAGGTTCAGGGCGTCGTGCTCAACCCCATGCAGCAGTCCGAGCCTTCCAAGGCCGCTATCTTCATGAACGCCGATTTCTCTTGGAATCTGTGGAAGAGCCAGGAGCACGCCGACCAGGCTTGGGAGGATTCGTTCTCCTACGTCGACCACAATTCTCCCATCGCCACGAAGGGCTCCAACGCGCTGCGCGAGCTGAGCCGCCACATGAAGCGTTATACCGGCGGTGGCGTAGTCTTCGAGAGCCGTGAGTCCGCCAATATCAAGACCGAGCTCCAGGCTTTCCAGGGCAAGGTTACCTCTGGTACCGCAACCGCCGAGGATTGCGACCAGATGATTGAGCTCTTCCGTGGTCTGCAGAAGTCCGCCAAGACCTATCGTTCCAATGCCGGCAACAAGGCCATGCTCGACCAGATCGTGTATTGGATTGATGCTTGGGATGACGTGACGCGTGCCGCTATTGCCGAGCTTCAGGCACTCAAGGCCGACCTCTCGGGCGACAGCTCTCAGATGCTTTCTAAGTATTCCGAGGGTTCCGAGGCACTCGCTGCCTCTCACAAGCACGGCTTCCACTATGTGGACCACACCGAGTATGCATCGGTGGGCAAGGCCTACATCATGCCGATGCTTAATGCCCTCAACAACTACCTGGGTCAGCGCGCTACGCTAGCTGCCGACCCCAATGCCGATACCACGCAGTTTGTGACCAGCCGTACCGACACTCCCGAGGGCAAGGTCGAGAACGTCTTTGACGGTAAGGCCAACACGGGCGTTATCTACAAGACCCCCAACAAGCTCACGGCGGGTACGTACTTTGGCATGATCAAGAACAAGCCGTTCGATCTGACCAACGTGACCTTTATTCAGGGCAATGGCGCTGACTATATGCAGCATGCCAAGCTCCAGACCTATGATGGTAAGAACTGGAATGACGTTGAGGGCCAGGGTGATCTGACTGGCACGACCGTCACCGTTACCGGCCTGGACGTCAAGGGCGTCTATGGCGTTCGCCTCATCGCCACGCAGGATAACAGCCGCGATGCTTGGCCGACCATCTACGAGATCCAGGTCAACAAAGAAGAGCAGACTCCCCAGGGTCAGCCCGTCGCAGGCGCGGTGACCATCGATGGCCAGGTTTTGGCCGCACAGTCGCTCTCCAACATCAACGACGGCAACGTCTCGACCTATGCGCACCTTCAGTACAAGAAGGCCAATGCCGACGACCCCGAGTACGATATCCGCGATACCACGCAACCTAACGCCACAGTGACCCTTGCGTTTACCAAGACGTCCGTGGTCGATACGTTCACCTTCGTGCAGGCGGCACGCAACGGCAACGAGCCCACTTCTGGTGATGGTATCAACGCCGGCGTGCTCGAGTACCAAAACGAGGCGGGCACGTGGATCAAGGCCGGCGATATCGACGGCACGGCCACCCAGACCATCACGCTGCCCAGCGCCGTCAAGGCCAAGGCAATCCGCGTCAAGAACACCGCTGCCACCAAGTCTTGGTGGAAGGTCTTTGAGCTTTCTGCCACCAAGGGTGCTTCCACCGAGCCCGAGCCCACCGCTACGGTTACGAGCACGGGCCTGGGTGTGTACCAGAACTATGCACTTTCCCGTGTTGTCGACGGTAACGAGGATACGTACGCTTGGGTTAAGCACAACTCTGGCGGCGGCAACATCAAGAGCGGTGACACCATTACCGTTACCTACTCCGCTCCCAAGACCGTGGGCCATGTGCGCTATGTCCAGGGCAACGACAATCTTTCTGCCGGTGCGCTCGAGTACACCGTCGATGGCGCCAACTGGGTCGAGTGCGGCGATATCACATCGAGCCGTGAGCAGGAATTTGATTTCGAGAACGTGCAGATTCGCGGCATTCGCGTGCGTGCGACCGAGGACACCGCCAAGTGGTGGCAGGTCTGCGAGATCGCCACTTCTAAGGGCAAGGAAGCCAGCACCGGCACCATCCGCTCCGACATCTCGGGCGTTGCCCTTAAGGCCACGGGCAAGGACGGCAGCGTCCAGCTTTCCGACGGCACCGTCTCGTTTGGGGCCGGCAACTACCTTGCGGTCGATCTGGGCGCAGTGCGCAACGACGTCGCCATCAACACCGACGGCATGACTCTTCCCAAGGGCGCCAAGGTCGTGTACTCGCAGAACGCTCTCGAGTGGATCGATTACGCGGGCGCCAAGAAGCCCGTCAAGGCTCGTTATGTTGGCATTCAGGCATCCGCCGCATGCGACGTGACGTTCACCAATTTCTCCGCGAGCTACAAGATGGTCAAGGCTCCGTCCTATGTGAAGGGCGACCTGGGCAACTTTGATGCTTCGAAGATCTTCGATGGCGATCTGTCTACGACCTTCAAGAACACGCAGGGTGCCACCGAGGGCAGCACGATCGTGTTCGATCTTGGCCAGGAGCGCAAGATCAACTCCATCGCATACTACGTGCCCGAGACGACCTATGACTTCATCCGCAAGGGTGTTATCGAGGTCGCCGACAGCCCGGATGCTGCTGATGGTCAGTGGACCGAGGTTCTTAAGATCAACAGCGATGCTGCTACGATCGAGAACACGTTTAACAGCGATACCGCTAAGAACGCAGCTTGGCTCACGCACGACACCAAGAACCCGGGCAACATGTGCACGGCCAACCCCAAGACCGATGTCACCGCTACCAACGAAAACGATCCCAACGGTACCGAGAAGCTCAATGTGACCGGTCGCTACATGCGCATTCGCTTTACCGCGACCTACACACAGCGCTGGATCGAGATCGGTGAGATCCGTATCAACGGCGGCGAGTATGTAAGCACCTATGGCGATGCCGACTTCGATTCCTCGAGCACCGAGGTCGAGGGCAAGACGCCGGCTAACCTTGCCGATGGTGATACCAAGACCGCCTGGCGTCCGCAGGACAACAAGGGCACCCTGGTGTATCACGTCTCCGAGCCCATTGCCGAGGGTGGCAAGGTGTTCTCGGGCGTGCGCATCGTCTCTGCCGGTACGCCCTCCAACGCAAAGGTGACTGCTACGGTTTATACCGATGCCGCCTATAGCAAGACGGAGGACATCGACCTGGGCACGTTGAGCCAGCCCGTAAGCGAGTTCTGCTTTGGCACGCTCACCCGCGCTGCCGGTTCGACCTTCTCTGCCGTTAAGGACATCAAGGTCACGTGGGACGGCACGGTCCCCGAGATCGCCGAGTTCTTCCTGATCGACGATGCCAACCCCGCCGATACCACGGCGCTGCAGGCTGCTGTCGATGAGCTCAAGGATAAGGACGTGAGCGGTTGGACCAAGTCGACTGCCGATGCCTTTAAGAAGGCCCTCGCCAATGCGCAGGACACTCTTGACAATACCAAGGCCACGCAGACGACGGTCGATTCTGTTACCGCTGCCCTGAGGTCTGCCGACGCCGCCGGTGTCGAGAAGTACGCGGGCAAGGAGCTTCCCAAGAAGGTCTCCAACGACGATGGCCAGTACACCGTCGCGAGCTATCAGGCATATTCCGATGCATATGCCGAGGCCGAGCAGGCTTTCGCGCATCCTGAGGATCTTGCCAAGACCGAGGGCAAGGCGCTTCTTGCCGCGCTTGAGGCCAAGAAGACTGCCCTGGTCTTTGACCAGAGCGCTCAGCAGCGTGCCGAGGTCGCCCTTGCCGACGCCAAGCTGGTGTACGGCGAGGCCGACGCCGCCGCCGACAAGTACACGACCGACAGCGCTGCCGCCTATCGCGATGCCATGAGCGCGCTTGAGGACCTGATCGCCAATACCAAGGCGACCCCGAAGCAGCTCAAGGCAGCACAGGCTGCGCTCGAGGACGCCGAGGGCAAGCTGGTCGATGCCAGCGAGCTTATCGCTGCCCGTGCCGAGTTTAAGAAGACCAACGGCAAGCTGTATACCGATGAGTCTTATAACGCCTACAAGGCGGCTTTCGACGACTCTGCTGCTGCCCTTAAGAACGGTACTGCCGAGCAGGTTGCTGCTGCGGCCGCGAAGCTCAACGACGCTAAGGCCGGTCTTGCCCTGCGTGAGGCTGTCGACCTGAACAAGGTCATTGCCGAGGCCGAGAAGCTCAACGAGGCCGACTACACCGTGGCGAGCTGGGCACCCTTTGCTGCCGCTATCGAGGCTGCCAAGGCTCCGCACGATTCCGTCAACGACGCTGACCTGGCCCAGGCAATCAACGATGCCAAGGCCGCTCTGGTCAACGTCAAGGCGCTCAAGGCCGATATCGCTTCTGCCAAGAGCGCTCGTGCCGAGGACTACACCAAGGATTCAATGGCTCAGCTCAACGCTGCTGTCGCCGATGCCGAGGAAGTTCTCAAGAACGGTTCCGTCGACGATGTTGCCGCCGCGCGCGCCAAGATCGCCGATGCTCTGAAGGCACTGGTCAACGTGAGCGCCCTTAAGGACGCTATCGTCAAGGCCGAGAACATGGATACCTCCAACGGTACCGATGAGCAGAAGGCCCAGCTTGCCGATGCCATCGCCGCCGCTAAGGGGCTGCTTGAGCGCGGCTCTGCCGATGAGGTCTCCGCCGCACTCGAGTCTTTGAATGCCGCAATGGCCAGCTTTGGCGGCTCGGGCACCGATAAGCCCGGGCAGCCCGAGAAGCCCGGTACGACTGGCGGCAGCCAGCAGGGTGGTTCCGACCACAACAAGAAGCCTGGTAGGCCTTCGAAGGGTTCGGGCCTGCCGGGTACTGGCGATGCATCGATTCTTGCAGCCGCACTTGCTGGTGGCTCCGGTGTCACCGCACTGGCGGCGGCCCGCGTGATCGACCGCAAGCGTCGTCGCTAACGACTCGCATCATACCGAGCAAAAAGGCGTTCCTCCGGGGTGAACTGCCTCCCATTTCTTGGACACGAGAAATGGGAGGCTTTTTATACGTGTCGACTTGAGAGTGAAACACGACATCGAGGCCAGGAAGGCGGCGATCCGGCTCTTCGAGCGAGGGCACGGCTTCGAGTCGGCGGCGAAGGCGTTGTCGGTCCCGCGCGACACCGTGAGACAATGGCTCTACGTATACCGGTCGTTCGGAAGCGAGGTGCTGCTATCCATGGACGGCAAGCAGACCAGGTACACATACGAGCAGAAGGTCGCCGCCGCCTCGGCCGTGGTCGACGGCGGCATGAGCGGGCGGGACGCCATGGAGGCGCTCAGGCCCAAGCCCAGGGGCAGGCCGAAGGGGTCCGGCCCCAGGCCGCGCGAGCGCACCCGCGAGCAGGAGCTCGAGGAGCGCTGCCGAAGGCTCGAGACCGAGGTGGCCTACCTAAAAAAATTGCGTGCCCTGGTCGAGAGGGACGGGCTCTGACCAGGGTGAAGGTCGAGGCCGTTAGCGCCCTGCGCTCGGAGGGGCGCAAGCTGGGGAGCCTGCTGGAATGCGCCGGCCTGGCCCGGTCCAGCTACTACTACTACGCGCTGTCGCACCCGGCCAGGCCGACGCGCCCGGAGCTGCGGGGCGCGGCGGCGGAGATCTTCTCGCGCACGGCCAACGGGTGCGGCCACCGCCAGGTCGCCATGTGCCCGCGCGCCGAGCTGGGCGCGCGCATAGCCGACAAGACCGTGCTCAAGATGATGCGGGAGACGGGGGTCCGCTGCGGCATCCGCCGCGAGACCGACTACCATAGGTACAACTCGTACAGGGGCGTCGTGGGCGAGACGTTCGAGAACGTCATCGGGCGCGACTTCGCCGCCGACGGGCCGTGGCAGAAGATGGGCACCGACGTCACCGAGTTCAAGCAGCCCTGGGGCAAGGCCTACTTCGCGCCGGTGTACGACTTCGGCAGCAAGGAGATAGCCGCGTGGTCGACGTCGACCAGCCCGGGCATGGCGCAGCAGGCCGAGCTGCTCGACCGGCTGCCGGCGAAGATACCCGAGGGCGCGAAACCGGTGCTTCACAGCGACATGGGCTGGCAGTACCAGCACGCCGCATGGTGCGGGAGGCTGAGGGACGCCGGGATCGTCCAGAGCATGTCCAGAAAGGGCAACTGTATCGACAACGGCGCCACCGAGCAGGTCTTCGGCCACATGAAGGACGAGTTCTTCCGGGGAAGAACATGGCCCGACTTCGAGTCCTTCAAGGCGGACCTGGACGCGTGCGTCGCCCATTGGAACACGAGGCGGAGGCAGGTTAAACTGAAGGGACTGACCCCGGAGGAGTTCCGGAGCCAGCCTCTTGCGGCGTAGTTCTTATTTAAGCCGTCCAAGTTTTGGGGTGCAGTTCATTTGTGGGGGCCGCCGTCGGATTCGGACCGTCAACACCCGCGTCACCAATTTCCCCGCGGGGGAGTTTTCGAATCCGCCCGGGGGCACCAGAGGAATATCGAGCCCGGTACCACCACGGTGCCGGGCTCTTCTGGTCTAAAGGCATGCCGTAGTTTTCGATGATTCAGCTAAAGCGAAGCGCCCGTTTGCCGGGGGAGCAAACGGGCGCCATTGAGCGAATGTTTTTGCGTCATCAGCCGCTGTGGGCAACGTCTTGATGACTAGTTGGTCGTGCCGGAATCGTCGCCTGAATCAGTACCAGAGCCAGAAATCGAAACCGTCAGCGTGATCGTGCTGTCGGTAGACTGCTTGCCGGTGGGGGAGACGCCCGTAACGGTGGCGTTTTCGTTGCCGCTCACAGGGTTGCCGCTCTGATCGCAGAATGCGATGTTGTAGAACCCGGCGTTGTTGAGCGCGGTGACTGCGGCGGAGATGCTCTTGCCGTACAGGTTGCCCGGAACGCTGGCCTTGCCGGACTTCTTGGCGATGACGACAGTGATCGTGGCGCCGGGCTTCTGCTTGCCGCTGGGGTTCCAGCTAATGACGGTGCCCTCGGTGACAGAATCGTTCTCCTGGTAGCTCACGTTGACGCCAAAACCGGCCACGTCGAGGGCGTTGCGTGCCTGGGCCTCGGTCATGTCGGTCAGATCGGGGACGGAGGTGGTGTCGGGACCGCTGGAGACCTTATACGAGATGGTCGTGCCCTTCTCGACTTCCTTGCCGGCTTCAGTGCCCTGCTCAAAGACCTGACCTTCTTCGGCCTCGTTGGCCTCCTCGGTTGCGTTGCCCTTGAGCCCTACGCTTGCCAGTGCGGCCTCGGCCTGGTCCTTGGTCAGGCCGAGGAGCTGCGGAACCTCAACCTTCTCGGAGGGTTTAGGGCCCTTGGAGATTACCAGGTTCACCCTCGAGCCCTTGGCCTTCTTGGTGTTGCCGTTGGGGGTCTGCTCGGCGACTTTTCCCTCGTCGACATCGTCGTTGTAGCTCTGGTCGACGGTGCCAACCTCAAGGCCGGCTTCCTTGATCAGCTCAATAGCGGTTTCCTGGTCCTTGCCCAGCACGTCGGGCACCGTGACCTGTTCGCCACTGAACATGCCCGTGGCAAAGGCCACCACAACGCCAATCACGGCGACGGCGGCAATCACGGCGGCGATGATCTTGTTCTTGTTGGACTTAGGCTTCTCGACCTCATAGGAGCCCGTGGAGCCCGAGACAGCGCTACGGGTGGTGTTCTGACCGCTCACGCCCGAGACGGGACGAACCATAGCGCGCGTTGAGTCGGAAAGCTCGCGGGTCTTGGTGGCACCCAGGTCGCCGGCGGCACCGATGATGCGCGTGGGCTCCGAGACGTTGACGGCTCGGCCGGACAGGTAGCTGTTGAGCACCTGGCGCAGCTCGTCGGCCGTCTGGAAGCGGTTTGCCGGGTCCTTCTCCATGCACTTGAGGATGATTCGCTCCAGGTCGGCATCGACGCCGGAGTTGATCTGGCTCGGCGGGATGGGGAGCTCGTTGACCTGCTTGAGCGCGACCGAGATGGCGTCGTCGCCGTCAAAGGGTACGCGGCCGGTGGCGCACTCGTACATGACGACACCCAGCGAGTAGATATCCGAGGTGGGGCCGAGGTCCTGGCCGCGGGTCTGCTCGGGGCTTACATAGTGGGCGGTGCCCAGCACGTTGTTGTCCTGCGTGAGGTGGCTGTTCTTGGCGCGTGCGATGCCAAAATCCATTACCTTGATGTTGCCGTCGGGCAGCACCATGATGTTTTGCGGCTTAATGTCGCGGTGGATGATCTCGTGCTTGTGTGCGACCGAAAGCGCGGAGCTGATCTGCGAGCCGATCTGCGCGACCTTTTTGGGATCGAGGGCGCCGTGGCTCTTGATGCCGCTCTTAAGGTCGGTACCGCGCAGGTACTCCATGACGATGTAATAGGTGTCGCCGTCCTTGCCCCAGTCGTAGACGCCCACGATATAGGGGGAGGACAGGCCGGCAGCTGCTTGGGCCTCCTGCTTAAAGCGGGCGGCGAAGGTGGCGTCGCCGGCATACTGCGGCAGCATGATCTTGACGGCAACCGTGCGGTCGAGGACCTGATCCTGTGCACGGAAGACGGTCGCCATGCCGCCCGTTCCCACCTTATCCTTGAGGAGGTATCTTCCCCCGAGGACCCTCTGTTCCATTCCTGCTCCTAACATAACTATTCGCTCAACGATGTGTGTAGTACCAAATGTGTGGCCGCTGGGGCCGTGTGGCGCGTGGCCGCTAGCTCATCGGCCGCGGCGCGTCCCAAGTATCCGCTTTGATCACGGGCATCACGCTCCCTGTGCGGCGAGCGCCGCGGTCAGGACGATGCCGGCAATCTTGGCCGCCTTGACGTCGTGTTTGTCGTAATCCTCCAGGGCCACCGAGATGGCAACCGTGGGTGAATCGTAAGGTGCAAAGCCAACAAACATAGAGTTGACGTTGGTGCCGCCGATCTCGGCCGAACCGGTCTTGCCGGCAACCTTGACGCCCGGAATCTGGGCATCGGTGCCGGTACCGGACTGGACGACGGCGAGCATGGCCTGCTTGACCTGGTCGGCCGTGGCAGAGCTGACAGCCTGGCCCAGCGAGCGGGACTGCGTGGTCTTAACCACGGTTCCGTCCGGGGCGAGTATCTGGGACACAAAGAACGGGTCCATGACCACGCCGCTGTTGGCGATAGCCGCAGCGATCACGCAATTCTGCATAACGGTGGTCTGCGGGCCAGGCGTGTGGTCCATACCGACGGGCTGGCCGGCGCCTGCCCAAGCGGTCTCCCATTCGGTCATAAGCGACGGGTCGGCCATGATGGAAGCCGCGGTGGTCAGATCCTGGCCGAGCTTTTGACCGTAGCCAAAGGCGTTGGCAAACTGGACGAGCGAGCTGGCGCCGACCTCGTTTGCCACCTGGCCAAAGACGACGTTGGACGACACGGCGAAGGCCTGCTGCAGGCTGATGGTGCCGTAGCTCTCGTTGGCATAGTTGGTGACCGGCGCGTTGCCGATGTCCATGGAACCGGGCGCCTGGTACGTGCTGGTAAGGCTGGCGGTGCCGGTTTCGAGCGCCGCGGAGAGCGTGACGACCTTAAAGGTCGAGCCCGGGGTGTACAGCGCGTCCATGGCACGGTCGTACATGGAACCGTCCTCGCCGCCGCCCGACTGGAGCAGCGCATCGATGTTGGTGTTGTCGTAGGTGGGCGAGCTCGCGCACGCAAGGACCGCACCGGTGCGCGGATCCATGACCACCACAGCGCCCTTAAAGCCCTTGAGTGCCTGTTCGGCAGCCGTCTGGATGCGCGAGTCGATGGTGAGCTTGGCGGTATTACCCGGCTGGGTCTGCCCCGCGAGCGACGCGATGGCATTGTTCCAGCTGGAGTAATCCTTGGAGCCGGTGAGCGTATCGTTCATGACGCTCTCGATGCCGGCGGTGCCGTATTGCTGGCTCACGTAGCCCACCACGTGCGCGGCCATGTTGCCGTTGGGGTAGGAACGGGCGTAGGTGCCGTCCTCCTGTTGCAGCGACTCGGCTAGTGTCACGCCGTCGGACGTGATGATGGAGCCACGCTGGATGTACTTGGAGCGGGCGATGGTGTGGTTGTTGGTCGGCATGTCCTGATAGTCCTTCGCCTTGATGACCTGGACATAGGTGAGGTTGCCGATAAGGATGGCGAACAGCGCCGTAAAGGCAAACACGGCACGAGTCAGACGGTTGGCAAGTGCAACGCGGCCGAGCACGCCGGACTCTGGCGTGTCGAGCAGGCGACGACGCATGCGAGAACCCGCGGAGTGGTTGCCGTGGCTGTAGGAAGGTGCGCTGGCAAAACGCGTACCGGTCGGGGCAGCGGCGGATGCGACCTGGTCATCGGTGATGGCGGCCATGGTGCCGGTGCCGGTGAGCTCGGCTTCGCGTCCGGTTGCCTCGTCGCCGGCGCGCAGCAGCAGCGCGACGATGATAAAACTCGCCAACAGCGAGGAGCCGCCCTGGCTCATAAAGGGCAGGGTGACGCCGGTCAGCGGGATTAGGCGGGTTACGCCGCCAACGATTAAGAATGCCTGGAAGCTGATGGCCGCCGTAAGGCCGGTCGCGCTAAAGGCGGCAAGGTCGGACTTGGCGCGGGCTGCCGTGGTGAGGCCGCGCACGGCAAAAAGCATAAACAGGATGAGCACGGCGCCGCCGCCCAAAAGGCCCATTTCCTCGCCGATGGCCGAGAAGATAAAGTCAGACTCGACGACGGGGATGTTGTTTGCCATGCCGTTGCCAATGCCGACGCCAACCAGGCCGCCGTCAGCCAGCGAGTAAAGTGACTGTACGATCTGGTAGCCCTGGCCCTGGGCGTCTTTAAACGGATCGACCCAGACCTGAAAGCGCACCTGCACGTGCGACAGGAACTTGTAGGCGCCCACGGCGCCAACGGCTAGCAGCGCAAGGCCGATGATGACGTACGAAAAGCGTCCCGTGGCAACATAGAGCATCAGCAAAAAGATGGTGTAGAACAGGACGGCCGAGCCCAGGTCGCGTTCGAAGACGACGATGAGCAGGCACACGCCCCACACGGCAAACAGCGGCAGCAGCAGGCGAAAGCGCGGAATCTTGAGGCCCAGGATCTTGCGGTTGGAGATGGAGAGCAGCTCGCGGTTCTCGGCAAGATAGCCTGCCAGGAACAGGACGATGAAGACCTTGGCGAACTCGCCGGGCTGGATGGTGAATCCCGCGATGCGAATCCACAGCTTGGAGCCCGAGATCGTGGTGCCGATAAAGATCGGCAGCATCAGCAAGATGATGCCGATAATGCCAAAGGTGTACTT